>JANOYK010000118.1:0-6015 GCA_031428855.1 Burkholderiales bacterium
TCTTCCAGTGATTTGAAGTCTTCAAGTGAGAGCATCACCACCGATTGTTCGCCATTGCGTGTGATGATGAGCGGCTCGTGGTCGTTGCAGACACGATCCATGCTGCTGGCGAGATTGGCGCGCGCGGCGCTGTAGGTGATGACGTCCATGGGAATCGTTTTGTTTAATATGTACGTCTTATTGTACAACTTGGTTCCGGCACCGGGTAACTGGCCGCCGCTACCGGGTGTGCTTGCCGTATCCGTGACCCGCCCGTGCGCCCACATCAAAGCGCCAGCGCCAACCGCAGCCCTTCGCCTATGCGCGCGATGACTTGGCCCGGCAGCATCTTCACGCGGTGCGTCAATAGCTCGCGATCGACGGTCAGCATTTGCGACACGTTGACTACCGAGGGTTTGGACAGACCCGACTCGAATTTGGAAACGCGCACATTGCCTGGTGCGTCGGCATAAAGCTGACTGCGCGACTTGCGCAGGCTTGCCGCGAGCGTTTCGGCAGAGCGGAAGACCGGGTCCGAGAGGGAGATGGAAACTTTCATGGCGTCACGGTATCACCTCGGTATGAATTGATGCAATCGCACTTCTCGACCTCGCGAGTCTCGACAACAGCCGGGCCGGTGCCGCCAACATGGAACACTCCATGCGCTTGTATTGGCCTCACCGCCATTTGACCCGCGGCAGCGACCGGAAACCGTACGCAATGATTGTAGTGCATGGGATACAATCTGAAAATGAACCGGATTGTCCAATCTGATTTGTATGCCGAGTGGTTCGCAAAATTGCGCGACGCCAAAGCCCGTGCCATCATCAACGCACGCCTGCGGCGTCTCGAATTGGGTAACGCGGGTGATTGCGAACCGGTTGGCGAAGGCGTATCCGAAATGCGCATTCATCATGGCCCGGGGTATCGCCTCTATTTCGTCAAACGGGGTCTTGCGCTGGTTGTGTTGCTTGCGGGTGGAACAAAGGCAACGCAAACCAAAGACATCAAGGAAGCACTCAAGCTGGCGCGAACACTTTAGGAGCGCATCATGAAAAAACCGGCACTGAAAAAATGGGATGTTGTCGAGCACCTGAAAACCGGTGAAGACATGGCACTGTATCTCGAAGCCTGTCTTGAAGATGGCGACCCCGCGCTGGTCACTGCGGCGCTTGGCGACATTGCGCGGGCTCGCGGCATGTCACAGGTGGCGCGTGATGCGGGCTTGTCGCGGGAGAGTTTGTACAAATCGCTTTCGGGCGAGGGCAATCCGGAGTTCGCGACGGTGATGAAGGTCATCAAGGCGCTGGGGATTGAATTGCATGCTTCTGCGGTAGCAGCACCGTAACTGACGAAGAGCGCATCGGCTGCCTACGGTTTGCGGACGCAGTATGTCCGCGCGCCTCGCAATGCCCCAGCCCGGCAGATGCAAACGCCTGACAAGCGCTTGTACCAAGGGTTTCCAGCCGTTTTAGGTCTTGATCCCCAACAACCGCGCCGCCGTCCCCCCCAGCACCGCCACCTTGTCCGCGTCCGAAAAACCCGGCGTCGCCAGCACTTCATCGACCATCGTCTTGGTCCACGGGAACGGGTAATCGGTGCCGACCACGAGCTGGCTCGCGCCGACTTCGGCGGCGAGGTGGCGAATGCCCTCGGGCGAGAACACCATGGTGTCGTAGTACATCTGCTTCAAATACTCGGTGGGCTTTTTCTTGATCGGGCCATGCGGGCCGCCGGGGCAGGCCGAGGGCAGGGTGAGGCAGCCGATGTCGGAGCGGCCCATGTAGGACGGCAAGAAGCCGCCGCCGTGGGCACTGCATATCTTGAGCTTCGGGAACTTGTCGAGTGTGCCCTCGAAGATGAGGTGCGAGAGCGCAATCGTGGTTTCGAGCGGGAAGCCGACGATGTTCGGCAGGTAGCCATTGCCCTTGAGGCGGCTCGCCAGTTGTGCCGTTGCGCCATCGGCCTGCGGGTGAATGAAGACCAGCACACCGAGCTCTTCGACCTTGGCCCAGAACGGGTGAAACTTGGGATCGCTCAACTCGTCGCCGTTGACACTCGCGCCAATCGACGCGCCGCGCAGGCCGTACTTCTTGACGCCGTCTTCGAGTTGTTTGGCGGCAAGATCGGGGAATTGCAAGGCGACGGTGGCGAAGGCGACAAAGCGCGTGGGATGCGCCGCCACCGCTTCGGCGAGCTTTTCGTTTTGCAGTTGAATGATTTTCTCGGCGAGGTCGCGGTCGGCCTTGCTCCAGAACGGATTGATCGACAGCGCCTGCATGTCGATGCCCTGCGCATCCATCACGGCGAGGCGCTGCTCCACCGTTGCCATCATGCTGAGGTCGGGGCGGAACGAGGAGCTGGCACCAACCTTGAGACCCATCAACGCCATCGCTTCGGGCACCACGCAGTGGGCATGCACGTCGATCACGAGAGCGCGTTTACCGCCGACGGTGGTCTCGCGTCTTTGCGTCTGCGCATGCGCCTCGTGTCCGTGCAGCAGATCACAACTGACGAAGGCGATGCCGGAGAGTGCGGCGGAAGCATTGAGAAAGGTGCGGCGTGTGGTCATGAATGGTCCTCGCGATGGAATGGCGCAGTTAAGAATGATGCGAAAAATGATGCCGATAAAAATAATGTGGATGGCAGTGCAGGCAAGCGGCTTGCTTTTCAGAAGGCGGTGAAGCTTACTCCGCCTTCAGCCCGGCGTCCTTGACGACCTTGCCCCACTTCACCGTTTCGCCGCGCACGAACTGGGCGAACTGCTCTGGCGTATTGGGCGTGTGGCGCTCACCTTCGACTTCCATGCGCCGCTTTACTTCGGGCAGTTGCATGATGCGCATCACCTCGACGCTCCACTTGCGCACAATCTCCGGCGGTGTGCCGGCCGGTGCAAAAAGACCAATCCAGTTGTTGACCGCAAAACCGGGCACGCCGGACTCGGCAATCGTCGGCAATTGTGGTGCCGCCGGAGGCGTAAGAGAGGCCGCCCGGTTTGGCGCGCGCCAGTGCGATCAAGTCCTGCGCCGAATTGACCGGCAGTGCCGGATGCACCGCGAGAATGCCCTCGGCCTCGATCAGCATCGCGACCGGCGGATGAAAATTGTGTGCATGGCAACTCCTATTGGCCAATCGCCTATGCCGGTCATTGTTGACAGCCAGCAACAGGAGTGCCGATGGCGAGCACAAGCAGCATACGGCAGTTGGTCACAGGCCAGGCGGTCGCGCGCTTGGCTACAATGATTTTTACCTGAACCGTGAGGAAAGCAACTATGAGGCGTGTCAATTCAATGGCTGCACGGTCGATGTATCGAACGGCAGCGCGCGTATTGTTCGCAGCGTGCAGCACCGCCGTGCTGTTAGGCGGGGCGCTTGCCCATGCTGCTTGGCCCGAAAAACCGCTCCAGATCATCGTCGCCTATCCGCCCGGCGGCCTCACGGATGCGCTGGCACGCACCATCGCCAAGCCCTTGTCGGAGCGCTTGAAGCAGCCGGTGCTGGTGCAAAACGTGGCCGGTGGTGGCGGCAACATTGGCGCAGCGCGCGCGGCCAAATCAGCGCCGGATGGTTACACGCTGTATCTGGGCAACAACGCCACCGTGGGTCTGAACACACTGGTGTACAAGTCGCTGCCGTTCGATCCGCTCACAGAGTTATCACCGGTGATGCTGGTGGTGGAGAGCCAGAGCATCCTCGTGGTACACCCGGGCGTGGCGGCGCAAAACGTTGGTGAGTTGATTGCGCTGGCCAAATCAAAACCGGACCAGATCAACTACGGCTCGACCGGCAGCGGCGGCATCAGCCACCTCGCCGGTGAAATGTTCAAGGGCGCGACCGGCGCGCGCATGACCCATGTGCCTTACAAAGGCACGGCCCCGGCGCTCACCGATTTGCTCGGCGGACAAATCCAGATGATGTTCAACGACACCGGCGCGCCGCATGTCAAAAGCGGCAAGCTGCGCGCGCTCGCTGTCACCGGCGCGAAACGCTGGCCGCTGTTGCCCGAGGTACCGACGCTGACCGAAGCGGGGATCGCCGGGTTCGAGAAATACAACTGGTTCGGCATGCTGGTGCCGGCCGGCACGCCTGCTGACATCATTGCGCAACTGAATCGCGAACTCGTTGCCATCATGCGCGACCCGGCGCTGCAAAAATGGCTGGAGGGGCAAGGGGCCGAGGCCGTCACCGGCACGCCGGAAGAATTCGCCGCGTTCATCCGCCGCGATCTGGCCAAGTGGGCCAAGGTGGTCAAGGACACCGGCATCACGCCGGAATAAGCCTGGGCACTGGATCACATCGCAAGGGACCTCGCATGAGCATCAGCATCTATCCGGTGACACCAGACTTCGCCGCCGAGATCGGCGATGTCGATTTAACGCAGCCGCTCTCGACCGAAGATTGCGCCGCGATCAAGGCCGCGTTCTGGAAATATGCGGTACTGGTGTTCCCGGCGCAGGAAATCAATTCGGATCAGCACGTCGCCTTCGCCAGCCAGTTCGGCCCGATGGAGCCGAACATCAACTCGTATGCCGACGAGATCAAGAAAGAGCGCATCGACAACCGCGTGTCGGATGTCTCCAACCTCGATCAGGACAACCAAATCTTGCCGGCCCAGAGCCGCAAGCGCCAGTCCGGTCTGGCCAACCGGCTGTGGCACACCGACAGCAGTTTTCGCCACGTGCCCGCACTCACCTCGCTGCTCTATTCACGCCAGGTCGCGCCGATTGGCGGACACACCCAGTTCACCGACCTGCGCGCTGCCTACGACGCGCTGCCCGCATCAATGCAACAGCGTCTTGAAGGCTTGATCGCCGAGCATTCGATCTTTCACTCGCGCGCCTCGATTGGCTTCACCGATTACTCCGAGCGCGAGCGCGCCTCCTTGCCGGGTGCCAAGCAGGTGCTGGTGCGCACCATTCCCGAAAGCGGGCGGCGCTCGCTCTATCTGGCCGCGCACGCGTGTCGCATTGATGGCATGGCCGAGACGCAAGCGCAGCAACTGATCGCAGAGTTGATGGCGCATGCGACCCAGCGTCAATTCATCCACACCCACCGCTGGCGGCAGAATGATCTGGTGATGTGGGACAACCGCTGCACCATGCATCGCGGCACTGAGTACGACGAGCGGCGCTGGAAGCGCGACATGCACCGGGCTACGGTGTCCGATGTGGGCAATACGCGCGGCCCCGGTATTTGAGGGCTGCCCGGCTGAAAGCCGCTTCCACCAAGGTTTCTACGGGATAGCCTTCCAACAACGGCTCCCACCAAGGCTTTCCGGACAACGCGCGCTTAGACGCGGTACTTCTCCAACACCGCACGATCCACCGTCACACCCAACCCAGGCCCTGACGGAATCGGCACCCAGCCATCCTGCTGCACGATCGGCTCGGTAATCAGGTGCTGACGGAACGGGTGCGAGGAGCGGTCGTATTCAAACACCGGCTCCTGCGCAAACAGCGAGTGATGCGTCACCGGCAGCGCCGCGATCACTTGTAGTGACGCGGCTTGCGCAATCGCCGAACCCCATACATGCGGATTGACCGCGACGCCGTGTGACTGGGCCAGCGCGGTGATGTGGCGTGCCGCCGTGATGCCGCCGCAAGAGCCGAGGTCGGGTTGCGCAATATCGACGCCGCCTGCCGCAAACAATTCGCGGTAGCCAAACAACGTGTGCTCGTTCTCGCCACCGGCAATCGGCATCGTCAGTTTGGCGCGCATCTCGGCATAGCCGCACGTATCTTCGGGCACCACTGGCTCTTCGTACCAGCGCAGTTTGTAGTCCGCCAGTGCGCGGCCCAGTTGCAGCGCTTCAGCGCGGCCATAGGCGTGGTTGGTGTCGATCATCAGGGTGATGTTGCGTCCCGCAATCGCTTTGCCAATCGCCGCCATGCAGGCAATGTCATCGTCCACGCCGTAGCCGAGCTTCACTTTCATCAGACGGAAACCGGCGTCGTGATGGCGAATCGCTTCTTCAGCCAGCCGCGCTGCTTCGCCCTGGCCCTTGATGCGGTAGAAGCCGGTGGCGTAAGGCTCCAC
>JANOYK010000119.1:0-4639 GCA_031428855.1 Burkholderiales bacterium
GTCGGTGGCCCAAATCCTTGGATGGTGGGCTGGTGTCAAGCAGTAGAGATCAAGAAGTAGATAGTAGGGGTACCGCAACACAGAGGTACCGCAACAAGAAGTGCGGCAATACGGCGGCAGCGAATTTCGCAATGGAGTTTCTGCCAGTTTTCAACCAACCCCCCGCATCGCACCGGCGCATTTGCAGGCCTCGGTCCCCCCGGCGATCCGGATGCAGCATCCACTTTAGGTTTATTCATGTCACTCGCTCAACAGGCCGCCGAAATGGCCAATGAAAGTTTTGCCGCTCTTTTTGAAGAGTCGATCAAGTCGCAGGAAATGCGCACCGGCGAAGTGATTACCGCCGAAGTCGTCCGCATCGATTACAACCACGTGGTCGTCAATGCGGGCTTGAAATCCGAGTCCTACATTCCGCTGTCCGAGTTCAAGGACGATGCGGGCGAAATCACGGTGCAGATTGGCGATTTTGTCGCCGTTGCCATCGATTCGATTGAAAACGGTTTTGGCGAGACCCTGCTGTCGCGCGACAAGGCCAAGCGCCTGTCGGCCTGGCTGGATCTGGAAAAAGCGATGGAGTCGGGCGAGATCGTCTCTGGCACCGTCACTGGCAAAGTCAAGGGCGGCCTCACGGTCATGATGAACAGCGTGCGCGCGTTCCTGCCTGGCTCCCTGGTTGATACCCGTCCGGTCAAGGACACCACGCCGTTCGAAGGCAAGACCCTCGAATTCAAGGTCATCAAGATCGACAAGAAGCGCAACAACGTGGTGGTGTCACGCCGCGCAGTGCTCGAAGCGTCGCAGGGCGAAGAACGCCAGAAGCTGTTGTCCAACCTGGTCGAAGGCGCGATTGTCAAGGGCGTAGTCAAGAACATCACCGATTACGGCGCATTCGTGGATCTGGGCGGCATCGATGGCCTGCTGCACATCACCGACCTCGCTTGGCGCCGCGTGCGTCACCCGTCTGAAGTGCTGACGGTGGGCGATGAAATTACCGCCAAGATCCTCAAGTTTGACCAGGAAAAGAACCGTGTCTCGCTCGGCGTCAAGCAATTGGGCGACGATCCGTGGGTCGGCATCGGCCGCCGTTATCCGCAGCACACGCGCCTGTTCGGCAAAGTCACCAACCTGACCGATTACGGCTCGTTTGTTGAAGTCGAAGCCGGCATTGAAGGCCTGGTTCACGTGTCCGAAATGGACTGGACCAACAAGAATGTGCATCCGTCCAAGGTCGTTGCGCTGGGCGATGAAGTCGAAGTCATGATCCTGGAGATCGACGAAGAGCGCCGCCGCATTTCGCTGGGCATGAAACAGTGCCTGCCCAACCCGTGGGAAGATTTTTCGATCAATCACAAAAAGGGCGACAAGGTCAAAGGCGCGATCAAATCGATCACCGACTTTGGCGTGTTCATCGGCCTGCCGGGCGGCATCGACGGTTTGGTGCATCTGTCCGACCTGTCGTGGTCGGCCACTGGCGAAGAAGCCGTCAAGAACTTCAAGAAGGGTGACGAAATCGAAGCCGTGGTGCTGGCGATCGACACCGAGCGCGAGCGCATTTCACTTGGCGTCAAACAGTTGGATGGCGACCCGTTCACCAGCTTCGTGGCCACCAACGACAAGGGTGCGCTGGTCAAGGGTACCGTCAAGAGCGTTGATGCCAAGGGTGCCGTGATTGGCCTCGAAGGCGATATCGAAGCCTACCTGCGCGCGTCCGAAATCTCGCGTGACCGGGTGCAAGATGCTTCGACCCAGTTGGCGGTTGGTGACACGGTTGAAGCGGTCATCATCAACGTTGACCGCAAGACGCGCAACATCAACGTCTCGATCAAGGCAAAAGACCAGGCTGAAGAAACCGCCGTCATCAAGCAGTTGCAGGATGCCGGTGCGGGCAACGTCAAAGAGGGCACCACCAATCTCGGCGCGCTGCTCAAAGCCAAGATGGACCAGAAGTAAGCACGGCGGTTGCACGGCGCAGATCAATAGTTACTAGCTACTGTCAGCGTACGGCAACCACGACCTCCCACCACGGTGACCTTGATGGCGAATGAAGCGGTGTCCCTCGATGTTGAATCGAACGGCATTACCAAGTCGGATCTGATCGCGCGGCTCGCCGCGCGCTATCCGCAATTGGTGGCCAAGGACGCCGACTTCGCGGTCAAGACCATTCTGGATGCCATGACGTCGTCGCTGTCACAGGGGCAGCGCATTGAGATCCGCGGGTTTGGCAGCTTTGGCCTCAACTACCGGCCGCCGCGGGTCGGGCGCAACCCCAAATCGGGCGACAAGGTGCAGGTGCCGGAAAAGCATGTGCCGCACTTCAAGGCTGGCAAGGAATTGCGGGACCGGGTCGATGCAGGCCTCAACGGTAACGGTGTCCAGGGCAACGATGGCGGCGGCAACGGTGCCGGTGGTGTCAACGGCGGCAGCGGCGGCAGCAGCATTGGCGCAGTGCGGGCCAGTCTGCCAAACCGTGCCCCCGGCTACTGAGACCCGAGGCGGCGCATGCACGGCCATGCACGCAGTTTGAATCAGGCGGCACACGAGTGCCGCTTTTTTTTGGCGCGGGATGCAGGCCGAAAAGCCTTGTCCACCAACGGTCTTGGTGCCGTTGCTGTTGCCGCGGCACGCAATTGATATGCGCTACGTCACGGGCGCGCTGCGCTGGTTCCTGTTTCTGGTGTTCTTCCTGTTCGCGCTGAAAAATCACGAACTGGTTTCACTCAAATTCTATTTCGACCTTGAATGGAAGGTGCCGCTGGTGCTGTTGCTGTTTATGTTTTTTGTCGCGGGCGCGCTGGCCGGATTGCTCTCCTTGCTGCCGCGCGTGTTGCGCCAGCGCCGCGAGGTGGCCGAGGCCAATGCACAGTTGGCGCAATTGCACCAGAGCAGCGCGCCCAAGCGTGCCGAACCGCCGCGTGATGCGGTAGCGCCAGAGAGCTGACACCGTGGAAATTGATCTGTGGTGGCTGCTGGCGTTACCGGTGTTCTTCGGGCTCGGGTGGGGGGCCGCGCGGGTCGATATCCGCCATCTGCTGTCCGAGTCGCGCGCCCTGCCGGGGTCTTATTTCAAGGGTCTCAACTTCCTGCTCAACGAGCAGCCCGACAAGGCGATTGACGCCTTCATTGAAGTCGTCAAGGTCGATCCGGAAACGATTGAATTGCATTTTGCGCTGGGCAACCTGTTCCGCCGCCGCGGCGAGGTCGAGCGCGCCATCCGCATGCACACCAGCCTGGTCAACCGCCCTGATCTGAATGACGAGCAGCGCCTGCACGCGCTGTTTGAACTGGGGCAGGACTACCTCAAGGCCGGCTTGCTGGACCGGGCCGAAGAGTCGCTGACCAAGCTCGAAGGCACCTCGTATGCCGGGCGCGCGCAGACCCATCTGCTGGAGATTTACGAACTCGAAAAAGACTGGGACAAGGCGATCCGCACGGCAGAGCGGGTCGAGAGCGAAACCGGTGTGTCGCGCCAGAAGGAAATCGCTGAATTCAACTGCGAGCGCGCGGCAGCCAGCCTGGCGCGCTCGCAGCCTGACGACGCGCGCGGCCACGTCGAAGCTGCGCTCAAGGCCAACCGCAAAACCGTGCGTGCCAACATGCTGCTCGGCGACATCGAAGCACACCTCAAAAACCATGACGCCGCGATTGCCGCCTGGCTGCGGATTGAAACCCAGGACCCGCGCTTTTTGTCGCACGTGGCGCAGCGCTTGATGGAGGCGCACCGCGCCCAGGGGCGCGCGGTCGAGGGCGCGCAATTGCTGCGCGGCCTGCTGGCGCACTATCCGTCGGCCGATCTGCTCGAGACCGCGTTTCAGGTCACGCTCGAAGTGGAAGGCGCCGACGCCGCCTACGCCATCGTGCGCGAAGAATTGCGCAAGCACCCAACGCTGGCGGGCCTGGACAAATTGCTCGAAGCGCAACTGCTGGCCGCGCCGCCCGAGCGGGCCGGTGATCTCACGCTCATCAAGAGTCTGATTCACACCCACACTGAAAAACTCAAGCGTTACGCGTGCGAAAATTGCGGCTTCAAGGCCAAGCAATTTTTCTGGCGTTGTCCCGGCTGCGGCGGCTGGGAAACCTATTCTCCCAACCGCGCCGAAGAATTGAACGGAACCCCATGAAATTGACCATGATTGGCAGCGGCTACGTCGGCCTGGTGTCGGGCGCCTGCTTTGCCGAAGTGGGTAACGATGTGTTGTGCCTCGATGTCGACGCCAAAAAAATTGATGTCCTCAACAGCGGCGGCGTGCCGATCTTTGAGCCGGGTCTCAAGGAAATGGTGGCGCGCAACCGCGCGGCCGGCCGCTTGCGTTTCACCACCGATATTGACCTCGCCGTGGCGCACGGCGATGTCCAGTTCATCGCGGTCGGCACGCCACCGGAGGAAGATGGCTCGGCCGACCTCCAATATGTGGTGGCGGCAGCGCGCAACATCGGCCAGCGCATGACTGGCCACAAAGTCATCGTTGACAAATCGACGGTGCCGGTCGGCACCGCCGACAAAGTGCGCGCCGCGATTGCGGCTGAACTGAAAACGCGCGGACTCAACACGCCGTTCTCGGTGGTGTCCAACCCCGAGTTTCTCAAAGAAGGCGCGGCGATTGACGACTTCATGAAACCGGATCGCGTCGTGATCGGCGCG
>JANOYK010000120.1:0-7577 GCA_031428855.1 Burkholderiales bacterium
ATGGCGCGCGCCGTCGCCGCGCAAGCGAGCGACTATGTGATGCCCGATCTCGAACGCATCGGCGGCGTATCAGGCTGGCTGCGCGCCGCCGCCATCGCCGATGCGGCGGCCCTGCCGATGTCCACCCACCTGTTCCCTGAAATCAGCGCACACCTGATGTGCGTCACGCCAACCGCGCACTGGCTCGAATATGTTGACTGGGCCAACCCGGTGTTGCAAACGCCGCTGGCAATACGCGATGGCTGCGCCATCTTGCGTGACGTGCCGGGTAACGGCATGGTGTGGGATGAGGCGGCGGTGACGCGCTACGCTTACTGAAGCGCGCCAACGGGGGGCTTCTTGTATTTTACGGAGCTATGCCGTAGAACCGTTGGTGGAAGAGGCTTTCAGCCATACAAGCCTGAAGAATGGCTATCCATGCGTCTCTTAGGAGGGGCATGCAGACATACAACTTAACCGGAGCGAGGCCGGAAAAACAAAGAGCCGCATATAGCGGCTCTTTCATTTACGCCTTTTTTGGAGTCTAGCTGATTGGGATTTGCGCTCTGACCGGAACCGCCGTTACGTAGAGCGGAAAAAGTAAACTGAAGGCAGAACTGAAGGCAGCGTGGGCGGCGGGGAAAGGGGGATTTATTTGTAATGAAAGCGGCAGCGCGCAACTTCAATATCGCCAGCTTCGACGCGATAAATCAGGCGGTGCTCACTAGTGATGCGGCGGCTCCACCAGCCGCTCCAGTCATTCTTGAGGGCCTCGGGCTTTCCCAAGCCAGTGAACGGTGACGCCTCGATACTCGACAGAAGGCTGTTGATTTTCTTCACCAGACGCACGTCGGTGGCTTCCCAGTAACCAAAATCGCGCATCGCCTGCGCGGTAAAACGGATCGTCATTTCTTGCGCGGGTCGAACTCCACCAGTTCACCGCGCCCGGCTGCGGCGATGGCGTCGCGCAGCGCTTTTTCATTGGCCGGATTGGAGCGCAGATATTCATCGGCCGGCAGCGCGAATTTGTCGCGCGGTTTGGCCGGTTTGCGGACGGACTTTGGTTTCGACAGTGAGTGCAGAGATTGCATGATGTACATCTCCCGGAATGGCCTCGATTTTACGCTCGCAGCACAAATGGTTCTTGTGAAACGCCTGGCTGCTGCCGGGCAATGTCGCGGTTTTTCTGTCGCATGCTCCCCGGAGAGGCGCATGGACCGGGCATCTGCGCGGCACATGCCGCAAGAACCGCTCCCCATGCGCTTTTCAGAGCAACACTCCAAATGAACCCGGCTATTCCTGCGGCAAACTGGCCAGCGCATCGTTGCGCTTCTTCACCCGGTAGATCGCCAGCTCGCCGTTGACGTTGGGGTTATCCGTGACCGGCTTGCCGTTGGTCAGGGCGATGCGCTCGGCCACCACCAGGCCGACTTCTTCACACAGGTCTTCAAAGTCGAGCAGGGTGCAGAGGTGGACGTTGGGGGTGTCGTGCCACTGATACGGCAGCGTGCCGGACACCGGCATGCGGCCGGCTTCGAGTTGTTTGAAGTTGGGGGCGTAGCGCAGATTCGGGAAGCTGACAATCGCTTCTTTGCCGACGCGGGTGATTTCGCGCATCAGGCCTTCGATGTTGTGCATCGCTTGCAGGGTCTGCGACAGGATCACGACGTCGAAGGTGGCGTCGCCGAAGCTGCGCAGACCGCGTTCGAGATTGCTTTGCAGCACGTTGATGCCGGCTTCGAGCGCGGCGCGCACGTTGCCGTCGTCGATCTCGACGCCGTAACCTTTGACGTTGCGCGCGCCCTGGAGGAATTTGAGCAGCGCGCCGTCGCCGCAGCCAAGGTCTAGCACCCACGCGCCGGGCTGCACCATGCCGGCGATGATGGTGAAGTCGGCGCGCAGTTTGCTGTGCGCCACGTTACGGGCGGTCACGGCCATGTGATCTACGGCGGACTTGCTGGTCTGGTTGCTGCCGGGGCGGCGATTCAGTTGGGCGGTTTGTGCGGGCTCGCTGCCGGCCGGGTATTCAATGCGGCTCATCGCGCACCTCCAATGCTGTCCCACACGCGTTCGTAATAGGCGCGCACCAGCGCGTGATAGCGCGCGTCGGTCAGCAAAAACTCGTCGTGCCCGTGCGGCGCGTCGATCTCGGCGTAGCTGACATTGGTGCGGCTGGCGGTGAGCGCGTCGACGATTTCGCGGCTCTTGGCGGGGGAGAAGCGCCAGTCGGTGGTGAACGAGACCACCAGAAAATGGACATCATGGGCCGGTGCCAGCGCTTGCGCCAGGTTGCCGCCGTGCGCGGCGGCCGGGTCGAAGTAGTCGAGCGCCTTGGTGATGAGCAGGTAGGTGTTGGCGTCGAAGTAGGACGAGAATTTTTCGCCCTGATGACGCAGATAGCTCTCGATCTGAAACTCGGCCCCGTAGCCATATTGCAGGCCGTCGCGCAGCTCACGCCCGAAGCGCTCGCCCATCACGTCGTCCGACAGATAGGTAATGTGGCCGACCATGCGCGCCACGCGCAGACCGCTGGCAGGCACCACGCCGTGCTCGTAATAGTGGCCGCCGTGAAATTGCGGATCGGTGACGATGGCCTGGCGCGCGACTTCGTTGAAGGCAATGTTCTGCGCTGACAGCTTCGGTGTCGAGGCCACCACCAGCGCGTGTTTGATCCGCGCCGGATAGGCAATCGCCCATTGCAGCGCCTGCATCGCGCCGAGCGAGCCGCCCATCACGGCAGCGAAGCAGGTAATGCCGAGGCGGCCGGCCAGCAACGCTTGGGCGTTGACCCAATCTTCTACTGTGACGACCGGAAAATCCGCGCCGTAGGGTTTGCCGGTGGCGGGGTTGGTGTGCTTGGGGCCAGTGCTGCCAAAACAGCCGCCGAGGTTGTTGACGCCGATGACGAAAAACCGGTTGGTGTCGAGCGGTTTGCCCGGACCCACCATGTTGTCCCACCAGCCTTCGTCGCCGTTGGCGTCGATGCCGGCCACATGGTGCGCGGCATTGAGCGCGTGGCACACCAGCACTGCGTTCGATTTGTCAGCGTTGAGCGTGCCGTAGGTTTCGGTCATCAGCTCGAACGCGGGGATCGACTTGCCGCTTTTGAACGTGAAGGCCGCATCGAACCGCGCCAGTTGCGGTGTGACGCGGCCAACTGATCCGGGCGGGATCGCGGTGGATGACTCTGATGGTGAGAGGGCTGACACGTTGGGGCCGTCCAAAACAAAAAACCCGATCAGCTTGGGGCTAAGCGGGTTTTGTTTTGGGGGAATCACCCCAACCGTTTAGCCGCATTTATTCCTCACGTGGGGCTGACGGTGTGATGCTGATACCGCCGCAGCCTTGGTTCGGGCGCCCGCAATCTGATCGACAAATCGGCGCTTGGGAAGAATTATAGCGTGGGCTCAGGTGGGTTCAGGTAGGTTCAGGCGCGGACGCAGGCGCCGCTTCGGCGGCTGCGTCAAAGCCGTCGCGCCGCACTTTAATGCGCGGCGGTTTGTCTGGATGGGTCGGGCCATTGAGCGCGAAGTGATGCAGCTTGGCGAGTACAAACTTGCGCATGGCAATGTCCAGCCCTCTCGATTCGCGCAAAAAACGGGCGTTGACCTTGGCGAAATCAAAGCTGCCGCCCGATTGCAGCAGGGCACTCCAGGCGGCGCCGCCGCGGTCTCGACCTGGCAACACGCCATCATGGAAATAGCCGTAGCCTTCGCGCCAGCTCACGGCGCGCTCGAGCATCGGCTTGCCGTAACAGAGCTGCAGGTGAACCACTTCGCCTTCGTGCGACCAGAGAAATAAATCAAAATAATCGCTCTCGAACCAGCGCTTGGAGATGCTGGCGTCTTCCTCCGGCCGTGACACTCTGATTTCGCGCAGGCCCGCCATCACAGCCGGCCCTCAGGCGTTAAGCGCGGCCAGCTGCTCGCGCAGCTTCTCCGGCTCTTCGGTGCGCAGCATGCGTTTCACGGCATCTTCACACTCGGCCAGCGACGATTGCAGAATCTTTTGCTTGACGTTGAGCAACTGCGCCGGGTGCATCGAAAATTGTTTGAGGCCCATGCCGAGCAGCAGACGCGTCATCGATACTTCACCGGCCATCTCGCCGCACACCGCCACTGGCAGCCCGGCCTTGTGGCCGGCCCGGATGGTGTTGGCAATCAGATACAGCACGGCCGGGTGCAGTGGGTCGTACAAACTCGACACTTCATCATCGGTGCGGTCAATCGCGAGGGTGTATTGAATCAAGTCGTTGGTGCCGATGGAGAAATAGCGCAGCTTTTTGGTGAACAGGCCAATCGACAGCGCCGCAGCGGGAATCTCGATCATGCCGCCGACCTCGACTGTGGCATCGAACGCTTTGCCAGCCGCGGTCAACTGCGTCTTGGCCTGCGCCACCAGTTCGAGCGCTTGCGTGACCTCATGGGCGTGCGCAATCATCGGCAGCAAAATCTTGACCTTGCCGAAATGCGAGGCACGCAATATCGCGCGCAACTGCGCGAGGAAAATCTGCGGCTCGGCCAGGCAGTAGCGGATCGCGCGCAAGCCCAGCGCCGGGTTGGCCGCGTGCGCGCCGGCTGATTCGCCGTCGATTTGTTTGTCAGCACCGATGTCCAGGGTGCGGATCGTGACCGGCTTACCGCGCATCGCCTTGACCACTGCGCGGTAAGCCTCGAACTGCTCCTCTTCGGGCGGCGCGCCCTTGCGGTTCATGAACAGGTATTCGGTGCGGAACAGGCCGACGCCAGTAGCACCGCTGGCGAGCGCAGCCTTGGCGTCGTCTGGCAGTTCGATGTTGGCGTGCAGTTCGATGGTGACGCCATCGAGTGTCGCAGCCGGCGCGGTGACAATGCGCCTGAGTTTTTTCCGATCCAGCTCAATGCCGCGCCGTTTGAGCAAATACTCGTTGAGCACTGCGGCATCGGGCGCAACGATCACCACGCCGGCGTTGCCGTCGAGAATCAGCCAGTCGTCCTCGGCGATCATGCTGCGCGCGTGATGCAGCGCGACGATGGCCGGCAGGGCCAGGCTGCGCGCCATGATGGCGGTGTGCGAGGTCGGGCCGCCGACATCGGTGACAAAACCGGCGAACTGGTGCTCCTTGAACACCAGCATGTCGGCGGGAGACAGATCGTGTGCGACCACAATCATCTCGCCCTCTTGCGAGCGCTTTTTGTTGAGCGCCGACTGCATCAGGGTTTGCGCGCCGGTCATGCGTTTGAGCACGCGCTCCACCACTTGCGTGACATCGTGTTTACGCTCGCGCAGGTACTCGTCTTCGATTTCATCGAACTGCGCCACCAGCGCGTCCATCTGCTGGATCAGCGCCCACTCGGCATTGCACAGGCGCTCGCCGATGATGCGCACCGGCTCTTTGGACAGCATCGCGTCGGACAGGATCATCCCGTGCAGATCGATGAAGGCACCGAGCTCGCCCGGCCCGCTGGTGGCGAGACTGGTGTGCAGAGCCTTGAGTTCATCCTGCACGCCGTGAACGGCGGTCTCAAAGCGCGCCACTTCGCCCGCCACCTGATTGGCGTCGATCTTGTAGTGCGACACATTGAGCGCGACCGCCGTAATCAGATGGGCGCGCCCAACAGCGATGCCGCCCGAGACCGGAATGCCGTGCAGGGTGAAGCTCATTGCTGGCTCACTCCTATTTGCCTTCGCCAAACTTGTCAGCGACCAATGCCTTCAATGCGGTCAGCGCCTGCGCCTCGTCCGCGCCGTTGACTTCGAGATCGACCTTGCTGCCCATGCCGGCCGCCAGCATCATCACCCCCATGATGCTCTTGCCATTGACGCGGCGGCCATTGCGCGCAAGCCACACTTCGCTCTTGAACTGCGCCGCCAGTTGGGTGAACTTGGCCGAGGCGCGCGCATGCAGGCCCAACTGGTTAACGATCTCAACTTCATTCTTCAACGGCATGACAGCAGTCTCCTTTTATTCTGATTTGTCCCTGCGCGCCTGCTTCCAGCGCCTTCACTACAAGATCGGCCAGCGGCAAATGGCGGTAGGCCAGCGCCTTGACCAGCATCGGCAAACTGACCCCGGTCACGCCTTCGCGCGATGGTGCATCGAGCAAGCGCCCGGCAATGTTGGCCGGTGTCGCGCCAAAAATATCGGTAAAGATCAATACGCCCGCGCCATCGTCCAGCGTCTTCACCATAGCGCGTGCTTCGGTGAGCCGGTCATCGGCCCGGTCGCCAGGTTGGATGTTCATGGCGGCGGCGTTGGCCGGTGTGGCGCCGAGCACATGTGCCGCGTTGGCCAGCAAGGCTTCGCCGAGAGGGCCGTGGGTGATGAGAAGAATTCCGGTCATGAACGCAAATCAGTGCAAATCAAACGGCACTATAAGCGATTCACTGCCCATCACCCGCACCAAAAGGCCAGCCGGTTTCAACCCGGAAATAGCGTGCATGCGGGCATGCGCCCGCTCAGGCGGTGCAGGCCGCCTCGATGGCATCAATAAACAAGCCCGCCACATTGGCACCAGTCTGATCCATGATTTCGCGGAAGCAGGTGGGGCTGGTGACGTTGATTTCGGTGAGGTGCTCGCCGATGATGTCGAGGCCGGCCAGCATCAGGCCGCGCGCGGCGAGGGTGGGGCCGAGGGCTTCGGCGATGTCGCGGTCGCGTTTGGTGAGTGTGCGCGCGACGCCGGTTCCGCCCGCCGCGAGGTTGCCGCGCGTCTCGCCTGCCTTGGGGATGCGCGCGAGGCAGTACGGCACCGGTGTGCCGTTGATGAGCAACACGCGCTTGTCGCCGTCTTTGATGGCGGGCAGATATTGCTGGGCCATGATGGTGCGTGCGCCGTTGCCGGTCAGCGTCTCGATGATCGATCCGACGTTGGGGTCATCGCTGCGCACGCGGAAAATGCCGGCCCCGCCCATGCCGTCGAGCGGTTTGAAAATGGTGTCGCCGTGCTCGGCGATGAAGGCGCGCAGGTGCGCTTCGTCACGCGCGACCAGAGTCGGCGCGGTGAACTGCGGGAATTCGAGAATCGATAATTTCTCGCTGTGGTCGCGAATGGCACGGCCCGAGTTGAACACGCGCGCGCCCTGCGCCCCGGCGCGTTCAAGCAGGTGGGTGGCGTAGACGTACTCCATGTCAAACGGCGGGTCCTTGCGCATCACCACGGCATCAAACTCTGCGAGCCGCTCTGGGAGCGGTTCTTGGGTGGCATACCAGCCAACACCCGCTTGCACCAAGGGTTTCACGATGGCAAGCTTGCGCACATTGGCCTGCACCGCACCATCGCGCACGAACACCTCACTCTGCAAACAACAGCCGAGCGCATGGCCGCGCGCATCGGCCTCACGCATCATCGTATAGGTGGTGTCCTTGTAAATCTTGAACGAGTCGAGCGGGTCGGCGATGAAGAGGATGCGCATGAGAGGGGCAGAAGCAGTGGAGAGAGGTGGGGAGACAGCGTAACCCGGCAACGGCTACAGCAGACGCAGCACCGGTGAGCGCTGGCGTCAGGCCGGGCGGCACATCACACCGCGTTGACGGTTTGTTCAAGCTCGTAGGAAGCGGCCAGACTCGCCAGCCGCGCAATCACGCCGTAGGTGTAGAAGCGGTTGTTGGCCGCCGC
>JANOYK010000121.1:0-3236 GCA_031428855.1 Burkholderiales bacterium
GCGAGCGGAAAAAATTCAAACATGCCGGCATCGTTGACCGAATCGCCGATGAACAGCCATTGCTTGCGGGTGGCGGCGAGATCTTCGCCCCACAGCTCCTTGACCATCAGCTTGGCCATGGCGAGCTTGTCGTAGTCGCCAAAGTAGGCGTTGATGTGGATCGAGCTTTTTTTGGTGGTCATGCCGCGGCGGCGCAGGATCGCCATGATGTCGTCGTGCAGGTCTTGCGGCAGCGGCGTGCCTTTGGCGTTGTAGAGGTCAATCGCGAGGTCCAGCTCGCGGTAACTCTGGTCCGGGGCGAGGCGCACGCCGGGCAATTCCGAGAGCAGCGCCTCGCGTGCGCATTTCATCATCTGGCGGCGGCTGCGTTTTTCTTCTTCGTTAAACCAGAAGCGCTTGGTCAGTTTGCCGCTGACGCCATCACGCCGGAAATAAAACGCGCCGCCCTCGCCGATCACCGCATCAACGCCCCAGGCGCGCGCCATGTGATCGCACCAGCCGGCCGGGCCGCCGGTGACCGGCACCACGCGCAAACCGGCTTCGATCAACGCTTGCAGCGCGCCATAGGTCTCCGCCGTCAAGCGCCCGCTGCTGGTGAGGGTGTCGTCGACGTCGGTAAACACGCCGGTGACGCGCACCAAGTCGGCGGCAGGTATTTGGCTGATCGGTTTCATGGTTGATTGAGGTACGCGGACACGCGCGCTTTTTGTTCCGGGGTCATGAAGAGGCCGCATTTACTGCGCCGCATCAGCACCCCCTCGGCTTGGCCGATGCGGTGCTGGCCCGCGCGCTCTGGGCCCGCCCGCTCTGGCCCGCTACTGTAACCCGCGCCGCCTTCGCTGGGATGCGCGGCCCCGGTGCCGGGGCCGGCCCATTCGGTGGCAATCATGTGATCGACTTCGGCAGCGTACAGCCCTGCGCCAAAATGCTCGCCCAGGTGCGCCAAACGCTGCGCTGCGCCGAGCCAGAGGCGCGCGCGCGTGCCGTGCCGTTTGGCGATGCCGTGCAGGTGCGGCGGCGGGATGAACGGATAAGCCTGCTGCAGTGCGGCTTCGAGCGCTGCGAGGCCGCCGCTGAAATCACCGCCGGGCAAGGCGCTGTGCGCAGTCCAGGCGCTGCTGATGCGCGCGGCGTGTGCGAAGTGCGGCGCGAGTTTGGCCAGCGCATGCTCGGCCAGCTTGCGGTAAGTGGTGAGCTTGCCGCCGAACACATTGAGCAGCGGCGCGCCGGCGCTGGTGTCGAGCTTGAGCACGTAGTCGCGCGTGATGGCCGATGCATTGGCGCGGCCATCGTCATACAGCGGGCGCACGCCGCTGTAGCTCCACAGCACATCGGCAGGGGTGAGCGGCTGCGCCAGATATGCGCTCGCGATGGCGCACAGTTAGTTGATTTCATCGTGCGAGATGGCCGGCTGCTCCCACGCTTCGACCGGAATATCGGTGGTGCCAATCAACGTGTATTGACCGTGAAACGGAATCACGAAGACGATGCGTTTGTCGCGGTTTTGCAAAAGGTAGGCGTGCTCACCAGCATGGACGCGCGGCACCACGATGTGGCTGCCCTTGACATGCTTGACGCGCTCGGCCGAGGGCTTGGTGCCTTGGATACCGCCCAGCACCCGCATCACCCACGGCCCGGCGGCGTTGACGATGGCGCGGGCATGGCAGGTGAACAGCGTTTGGGTTGCCACATCCTGCAGCGTGATGCGCCACACACCATGGTGGACTGCCGCGCTGACAAAGCGCGTATAGGGTGCGATCACCGCGCCCAAATCAGCCGCGCCGCGCGCATTCAAAATCGTCAGGCGCGCATCATCGGCGCGCGCATCGTAATAGCTGAAACCGTTGGTGTAAGCCGCTTTCAGGCCGGCACCATGCGAAGAGCCTTGCAGCACAAGGCTTTGCGAGGAGGGCACGGTTTTGTTTCCGCCCAGAAAATCGTACAGATACAGCCCGGCGCGGATCATCCAGCGCGGGCGCTGGTGCGGCTCATGCGGAATCACGAACTGCAGCGGCTCGATCAAATGCGGCGCAGCGCGCAGCAGCACCTCGCGCTCGGCGAGCGATTCGGCGACCAGACGGAACTCGTAGTATTCGAGATAGCGCAGGCCGCCGTGAATCAGCTTGCTGCTCCATTGGCTGGTGGCCGAGGCAAGGTCATCCTGCTCCACCAGCATGACTGACAAGCCGCGCCCGGCCGCGTCACGCGCGATGCCGCAGCCGTTGATGCCGCCGCCGATCACCAGCAGATCGGCGGGTTGATCTGCGCTGCCGCCCGGCGCACTGGACCTGCCGGACGCA
This sequence comes from Burkholderiales bacterium, assembly GCA_031428855.1. GTDB lineage: Bacteria > Pseudomonadota > Gammaproteobacteria > Burkholderiales > JAEUOS01 > CANJDH01. The sequence goes on from JANOYK010000121.1 coordinate 2,301, forward strand.
CTGGACGCTCCCGGCGCGTTGGAGAGAGATTCCCCGCTCATGGCAGCATTATGCAAGGAACCTTGTGCAGCGGGCGCACTCTCACTGAAGGTTCATAATTCGAGACCTTATGCTGCAATTTCCGCTCTCTCCCCGCGCTTTCCTGCGCGCGCGCCTCGCGCGCCTGCACCTTCCGCGCCTGCGCCTCGCGCAACTGCACCTTCCGCGCCTGCACCTCCCGCGCCTGCGCGTGTTCTCTGGCGCTGCGCTGTCCGTGCCGCAGTTCACGCCGCAGTTCGTGCTGCGGTTTGTGCCGCTGATTGCATGGCTGGTGTCAGCGTTGTTGCTCGCTGCCCTGCCCGCTACCGCCAGCGCCAAACCGGTACGCACCGATTACGTTGAGTCCGAGCTGATCGCGCGCACATCGGCGCTGGAACCGGGCGGCACCGTGCTGCTTGGCCTGCGTTTGAAGATGGACCCGCACTGGCACACCTACTGGCAAAACCCGGGCGACTCCGGCATGCCGACCACGATCCAGTGGAAATTGCCGGCTGGCTTCAAGGCCGGGCCGATCCAGTGGCCGCTGCCGCAGCGGGTGCCGGTGCCGCCGCTGATGAACTACGGCTATGAGGGCGAGATCGTGCTGCCGGTCGAGATCACCGTGCCTAAAGATGGCTTGCTCAGTCTGCTCGGCCAGCCCGCGCGCCTCGCTGCGCGCGCCGACTGGCTGGTGTGCAAAGACGTGTGCCTGCCCGGCGGCGCAGATCTTGAACTGACGCTGCCGGTAGTGCAGGGCAACCCCGCGCCCGATGCGCGGTGGGCCGCGTTGTTTGACAAGGCGCTCGCCGCCCTGCCCGCGCGCGCGCTCACTGGCGCGGCTGCCACTACCAGTGACGGCATGATTGAACTAACCCTGCCAGGCGCACGCTTGCTCGCCTCAGTAGCCAACCCAGCACC
>JANOYK010000122.1:0-3633 GCA_031428855.1 Burkholderiales bacterium
CCACCCATTGCATGAAGGCACTCGCGCTTCGCTGCGCGCGCAACTGCGATTGCCCGCGGTGCGGGTGTTCCTCGCCGCCAGCGCGCTCAATGCGTTTGCGCACGCCGCGCTCTACACGTTCTTGTCGATTTACCTCGCGCAGCTCGGTTACAGCAAAAGCGTGATCGGCTGGATGTGGAGCATCGGCGTGCTGATCGAGATTGCGGTGTTTCAATTCATGCCGCAGTTGATGCAGCGCTTCCGCCTCGAAACCTTATTTTTTTCGACCTTCATCGTGTGTGCGTTGCGCTTTGCCCTGATTGCCTGGGCCGCGCAGTGGTGGCAGGCATTGGTGTTCGCGCAGTTGCTGCATGCCTTTACTTTTGCGATTTACCACGCCAGCGCAGTGGGCCTCGCGCGTCAGTATTTTGGCGCGGGCAATCAGGCGCGCGGACAGGCGATTTACATCAGCGTGAGCTTCGGCTTCGGCGGCTTCGCCGGGGCGATGATGAGCGGTCTGCTGTGGGATCTGATCGGGCCGGCATGGACGTATAGCGTCAGCGCGGCGGCCGGGCTGCTCGGCGCGGCGCTGCTGTGGCCGGGTCAACGGCGCGCGGGCGCTGTCCGTTAAAGGGAAGCCCGATTTTGGTGACCTGCTGTGGAGACCTGCCATGCGTAACAAATTGTTTCAAATTGCCGTTATTTGCACTGCCGCGCTGTCACTCGACGCCTGCCGTTCGGTGCGCACCACCGAGGGCGGCGCAGTCGGGGTAGACCGGGTGCAAACCATGTCTGCGCTGGTGTCGGCCAAACAAATGGAGCAGGGCGCGCAGACCGCCTACAAGCAGGAGTTGGGCAAGGCGAATCAAAAGGGCATGCTCAATAAGGACACCGCGCAAACCACGCGCGTGCGCGCGATTGCGCAGCGGTTGATCCCGCACACCGGCGTGTTCCGCAACGACGCGCCGGGCTGGGCCTGGGAGGTCAACGTCATCAATTCGGCCGAGGTTAACGCCTGGTGCATGCCGGGCGGCAAGATCGCGGTCTATACCGGCCTGATCCAGAAACTGAACGCCACCGATGATGAGATTGCCGCCGTGATGGGGCACGAAATCGCCCACGCCCTGCGCGAACACGCGCGCGAGCGCGCCTCGCAGCAGATGAACGCGAGCGTGGCGGCGACCGGACTTGGCATTGCGCTCGGTGGCGGGCAGGGCACGATGGACCTGGCCGGCCTGGTGACCAATCTCACTTACAACCTGCCCAACAGCCGTTTGCACGAAACCGAGTCGGACCGGATCGGGGTGGAACTGGCCGCGCGCGCCGGGTTCGACCCGCGTGCTGCCGTGTCGCTGTGGCAGAAGATGCAAAAAGTGGCTGGCGGCAGCGGCCCGCAGTGGCTCTCGACCCACCCGTCGAGCGAGACCCGGATTCGTGATCTGACCGATTATGCTGCGCGTGTGATGCCGCTGTTTGAGGCGGCGCGCAAGCGTGGTTGAAAGGTGTGGTTGACAGCGTGATTGACAGGCGCAGTTGATAAGCGCAGTGGGGCGGCGCAGTCCCCGCGCGGCGCACTGGCAGCGCGGCTGCGGCAGCGTTTGCCCGGCAGAAACAGAGGGCGCTTCCGCTATAATGCTGCCTTAGCTCGCGCACTTTTCCTCAAGGTCTCCGCAACGGAGGCCATCCGCCAAAACGCGGTTCTTCCCATGTGGTGCGCAAGTGTTTTGAGAGCGCACCTTTTTCATGTCTTCGCCGTCCCCTGCAATCCTTGCACTCGCAGACGGCAGTATTTTTCGCGGCATTTCCATCGGCGCTGACGGGTCTACCGTGGGCGAGGTGGTGTTCAATACCGCGATGAGCGGGTATCAGGAAATCCTGACCGACCCCTCCTACTGCCGCCAGATTGTCACCCTCACTTACCCCCATATCGGCAACACCGGCGTCAACGCCGAAGATGTCGAATCGGGCAATGGCAAGATTCACGCCGCCGGGCTGGTGATCCGCAACCTGCCGCTGATGGTGTCGAATTTTCGCAGTGAGCGCGGGCTGGATGCCTATCTCAAAGCCGAAAACATTCTCGGCATCGCTGAAATTGATACCCGCCGCCTGACGCGCATATTGCGCGAGAAGGGCGCGCAGAGCGGCTGCATCATGGCCGGGCAGATTGACGAGGCCGCAGCGCTGGCCCAGGCACGCGCCTTTGCCGGTCTAGCGGGCATGGATTTGGCGCAGGTGGTGTCGGTGGGCAAGGCGTATGACTGGAACGCGGCGGAGTGGGCGCTCGAATCGGGCTATGCCCAGCGTGGTGAAGCTGGATTCAAGGTCGTCGCCTACGATTTCGGCGTCAAGCGCAATATTTTGCGCATGCTGGCCCAGCGCGGCTGCGCGCTCACGGTGGTGCCGGCCAAAACACCAGCGCGCGACGTGCTGGCGATGAAGCCCGATGGCGTGTTCCTCTCCAACGGCCCGGGTGACCCGGAACCGTGCGATTACGCGATCAGCGCGATCCGCGACATCATCCACACCGGCATGCCCACCTTCGGTATTTGCCTCGGCCATCAGTTGATGGGCTTGGCGTCGGGTGCGAAGACCCACAAAATGAAATTCGGCCACCACGGCGCAAACCATCCAGTCAAGGATGTCGAGAGCGGCGTGGTGTCGATCACCAGCCAGAACCACGGCTTTGCGGTCGATGCCACCGCGCTGCCTGCAAATCTTGCAGTGACGCATGTGTCGCTGTTTGATGGGTCGATTCAAGGCTTGAAGCGCACTGACCAGCCGGCGTTTTGTTTTCAGGGGCACCCGGAGGCCAGCCCCGGCCCACATGACATCGGCTATTTGTTTGACCGCTTCGTGTCGCTGATGACGGAGCACAAAAAAAATGGCTAAACGCACCGACCTCAAAAGCATTCTCATCATCGGTGCCGGCCCGATCGTGATTGGCCAGGCCTGCGAGTTTGACTACTCCGGCGCGCAAGCCTGCAAGGCGCTGCGTGAAGAGGGCTACAAAGTCATTCTGGTCAACAGCAATCCGGCCACCATCATGACCGACCCGGCCACGGCCGACGTGATTTACATCGAGCCGATCACCTGGCAGATGGTCGCCAAGATCATCGAGAAAGAGCGGCCCGATGCGGTGCTGCCGACCATGGGCGGACAGACCGCGCTCAACTGCGCGCTCGACTTGGCGCACAACGGCGTGCTCGACAAATTCGGTGTCGAGCTGATCGGTGCCAAAGAAGCCGCCATCGACATGGCCGAAGACCGCCAAAAATTCAAGCAGGCGATGACGCGCATCGGCCTCGAATCAGCCCGCTCAGGCGTGGCCCATTCGATTGACGAAGCCTGGACGGTACAAAAGCAAATCCACGAAACCGTTGGTGGGAGCGGGTTTCCGATGGTGATCCGCCCCTCGTTCACGCTCGGCGGCACCGGCGGCGGCATTGCCTGGAACGAGGAAGAGTTCGAAACCATCTGCAAGCGCGGCCTGGAAGCCTCGCCGACGCGCGAGCTGTTGATCGAAGAGTCCTTGCTCGGCTGGAAAGAATTCGAGATGGAAGTCGTGCGCGACAGTGCCGACAACTGCATCATCGTTTGCTCGATTGAAAACCTCGACCCGATGGGCGTGCATACCGGCGACTCGATTACGGTGGC
>JANOYK010000123.1:0-1939 GCA_031428855.1 Burkholderiales bacterium
CTCCAAGCGCTCAAATTGGGCAACCAGTTCGGACGTCTGATCCAGCGTGGTTCGGATCGCCCCGTGGCCTCCGCCGTACTTGACCTCCAGGCCAAAAGCGTCAGCCGCCTTTTCTGAGAATTCAGCCCAAAGTTGTTGCAGTACCGTCCGAACCTGGATCTCGATGGCGCGTTTCGCGGGCGCACCACGACCTTGTCATACTCCGGCCGAAATTCGCGACGGTACTGGTCAAGGCGGCGCAAGTCATCAACGGTGAGACCCTTGCGCAGGCGCTCCCCGAGTTGGTCGACAGCGGCAGTCGAAAGAGGCTCAGAATGGCCGGACATATCGTGGGACTTTACCTCAGCGCGGCGTTGCTGCGGTATCACGCCGAGTCGCGCAGCGAGCGCAGCGATTTCCTCCGGGGTGCGCACCGAATGCGCCGGGCAGATGGCGGCGCGTGTGCACGAATTAGCCATTATTGGCGCACCGCGTCAGCACAGCGGCGTGTCATGAGGCAGCGTGCTATATTTGTATAGCAACACCGTCCTGGAGCGATTGAACATGCTTGCGATTCGCCTGCCCGATCACATTGAGAGCCGCCTTGCCGCACTGGCGGGGGAAACCGGACGCACCAAGACCGCGCTCGCGCGTGAGGCCATCCTTGAGTACATCGACGATCTGGAGGACTATCACCTGGCGGAAGCGCGTGCACGGCGCAACCGCAAGGCGATTCCGCTCGAAGAGGTGGAGCGCGCCCTTGGCCTTTAAGATCGAGTTTGATCCGGCGGCGCTGAAAGACCTCAAAAAAATTGACCGCTCAATTCAACAACGGCTGATCGGCTTCCTGAAACTGCGGGTGGCGCCATTGGAAAATCCCCGTGCCATCGGCGAGGCGCTGGGCGGCGCAAAACTGGGCGGCTACTGGAAATACCGCGCGGGTGATTGGCGCATCATTTGCGCTATTCAGGATCAGCGCATCGTGGTGCGGGTGCTGCGCATCGGCAACCGGCGCGAAGTCTACCGCTAGCTTCGCGTGGCCGGCTGGTCCGACGTGAAAAACGGCAAGTTGCCCGCACTGTGAAGCCACCCGGCGCCACCAACGCTGCGCACCACTGGTGTTTGAGCCAATCCCCATATCGGCACCTCGACGTTGTTCGGTTGTGCGTTACTCAATCACCTTCTCCGCACTGATCAACAGCGCCTGCGGAATCTTCAACCCCAGCGCTTTCGCGGTCTTGCCGTTGATGAACAGTTCAATCCGCGTCGGCTCCTCCACCGGCAGCTCACTCGGTTTGCGGCCCTTGAAGATTTTGTCGACGTAGGTGGCGGCGTAGCGGAACATGCCTTCAAAATCGCCGCCATAGCTCATCAGACAGCCGGCCTCGGCATGCATGTGGTTAGGTGCCATGCAGGGCAGCCGGTGCTTGAGCGCCAATTGCGCGATCTGGTCCTTCTGCTGCTCAAAAAACGCTTCAAACGACACATACACGGCACCGGCCTTGTCGCGCTGCATCGCTGCGAACGCGTTGTCAATGTCCTGCGGCGTGCTCACTTCCATGCGCACCAGCGCGACGCCGAGTTTTTCCGCCGCCATGCGCACCTGCTCGTAACTCTGGTTGCCGGCCGGGTTACGCGGGTCGGTCAGCACGGCCACGCGCGAAATTTTCGGCACGACGCCGGCCGTCATCTCAAGCAGAAGTTGCAGGCGCTTGCCGGCGATCTCGGTGGTGTTGCTCGATACCCCGGTGGTATTGCCGCCCGGCCGCGCCAGGCTTTTGACCAGGCCGCTGCGCACCGGGTCGCCGGGGCCGACGAACACCAGCGGTATGGTCGAGGTGGCTTTTTGCGCCGCCAGCGTCGGCGGCGAGCCCTGGATCACCATCACGTCGACCTTCAGATTCACCAATTCGGTCGCGAGAACATCGAGCGACTCGGGCCGGTTCTCGGCGTAGCGGTA
>JANOYK010000124.1:0-5888 GCA_031428855.1 Burkholderiales bacterium
GCCGAGACTGCGCGCATGTTGTGCGCGCGTGGCTGGCGCGTCGTCATCAATTACCGCTCCAGCAAGGAGTCGGCCGAACAAGTGGTGGCCGCCTGTAAGGCCGCAGTTAAAGCAGCCGGCACCGCTGCCACCGGCGGTGACGCCATCGCCATACAAGCCGACGTATCGGACGACGCCGCCTGCAAAGCCTTGGTGGCAGCCACTCTTGCCGCCTATGGCCGGCTCGACGGGTTGATGAACAACGCCGGCCAGACCAAGGCCGCACCGGCGCACGACCTCGACGCCCTGAGTGGCGACGACTTCATGCGCCTCTACAAAAACAACGTCGTCTCGGTGTACCAGATGACGCGCGCCGCCGCACCCGCATTGAAAGCGAGTGGACAGGCCAGCGTCGTCAACATCGGCTCGCGCGCCGGTGTCACCGGTGGTGGCACCTCGACTGCCTACGCAGCCAGCAAGGCGGCAATCCACACCCTCACCAAATCACTGGCGCGCGTGTTGGGGCCGGAGATCCGCGTCAACTGCGTTGCACCGGGATTTGTCACCACCGATTGGCATGCACGCGAACGCGGGCAGGAAGCAGCCGACAAGGCGCGCGCCGGAATGGAGGCCAAGGCGTTGCTCAAAAAAGTAGTGAGCGCGTCCGAAGTCGCCGAGATGGCCGTGATGCTGCTCACCGGTGCCACTGCCATGACCGGTGAAGTGATCCTGATGGATGCGGGGGTGAGTCTGGCGTAGACGTTTTGCGCCGTTGCAGGCTGTGCAACTTTCTGAAAACAAAAATATTTCTGTATAAATTGCGACAAGCGCACTTTATACAGAAAAGCGTAGCGCTGCGTCGGTCAGTGTGCTGGTTGGAGCAGGCGCGGCAATCTGTGGCGCAGGCGGAGGGCGGCTCAGCGAACCGCCTTCATGCTCTGCGTGAGATCCAGGTCCACCGAACTCTCGTCAATCGCGGCCTCGCGAAACAGCACCACCAATAACACCAGCAGCACCGGCCCGATGATGAGGCCGACGATGCCCATGGTGCCGACGCCGCCGAAGATGCCGAACAGGATGGCGAGGAACGGCAGTTGCGTGCCGCCCTGGATCAGCGCAGGGCGCACCAGATAGTCGGCCAGCATCACGATCAGGGTGCCGATGGCAAACACGGCAATGCCTGCCAACGGCGCGCCGCTGGCCGAGAGCACAAACCCGATCACCGCAAACATCAGCGGTGCGGCCAGCGGAATGAAGGCGATGACGGCGGCGAATACCCCGAGTGTGACAGCGGAGCGCACGCCGCAGGCCCACAGCAGCAGCGACAGCAGGATGGCCTGGCCAAAACCGACGATGACGATGCCGTTGACCGCCGCGCGCATGGCGCCGGGCAACTGGAACACATACGAGGGCCAGCGTTTTTCGAGCCACTTGTAGCCCATCTGGTTGATCCAGGAGTTGATACTGCGGCCGTCCTGATAGAAAAAAAACAGGATCCAGAGCGCGAACAGCAGGGTGGCGAGGCGGCCGGTGAGGTCGAGGAACACAGTTTGCGCAGCATTCCGGATCAGATCGAGCTGCGCTTCGAGAATGCTCGATAACTGTTTTGGACTGGCCAGATATTTGTTCCAGTACTGCACCAGCCAGTCGCTCACCAGCGGCAATTTGTAGAGCACCTGCGGCGGCGGTTTGCCGTAGGTGTCGGCGCCGATCAGATAGGTGGTGATGGCGTAAATATCCTGCGATAAAAACACGATCAGCAGTGTCATCGGGCCGACCAGCAGCAGCAGCACCAGCGTAGTGGAGGCGGCGGCGGCAAGGCCGTGGCGGCGGCCGGTGCGGTTCAAAATATTTTCATGCACCGGCCAAGTTGCCACCGCCAAAATCGCCGCCCACAAAATCGCCAGCAAAAACGGCGACAGCACTATGAACGCGCCAAACAGGATGCTGCCGGTGAACAGGATGCTCACCAGCAGCTTGGCAGTCTGGAATTCTGGTTGCGATCTCATGTTGAACTCATTGGCATGTTGCCCGCTGAAATGCCGGTTGAAACCTGCTCTGACCATGATTGTAGCGATGCGGCTGGCGCGGGCGGTTGTTGTCGCTGGCAGCGCTGCCGGTGCGTGTCAAGCTTGTACAATTTAGCAATGGATAAATTATCTGTCACGCCGTTCGTCTACACCGGACATGCTGGGCGTGTCGTGTTTGGTGCCGGCAGCCTTGGCCATCTGGAGCGTGAGATCACGCTGCTCGGGGCCAAGCGCGCGCTGGTGCTCTCGACCCCCGAGCAAGCGGCGCAGGCGGATGACCTGGCCAAACGCTTAGGCGCACGCTGCGCCGGCGTGTTCGCGCGCGCGGTGATGCATGTGCCGGTTGAGACCGCGCGTGAAGCGCGTGACGAAGCGGCGCGCGTCGGCGCGGACTGTGCAGTCGCCATTGGCGGCGGCTCGACTACTGGTTTGGGCAAGGCGATTGCGCTCGAATCCTCCTTGCCGATTCTCGCGATTCCTACCACCTACGCCGGCTCCGAGATGACGGCGATTTATGGCATCACCGAAGGCGGCCAGAAAAAAACCGGGCGCGATGCGCGGGTGTTGCCCAAGACCGTGATCTACGACCCTGAGTTAACGCTCGGCCTGCCCACGGCAATGTCAGCCACCAGCGGCATGAATGCGATAGCGCACGCGGTCGAGGCCTTGTACGCGGTCGATGCCAACCCGGTGATCTCGATGATGTCGGAGGAGGGCATTCGCGCGCTGGCGCAGGGCCTGCCATGGGTGATGAAAAATCCGCAGGACATTGCAGCGCGCACCCTGTGTCTGTACGGCGCTTGGCTGTGCGGCATTGCGCTCAACGGCACTTCGATGGCGCTGCACCACAAGCTGTGTCATACGCTGGGCGGCACGTTTAATCTGCCGCATGCACAGACGCATACCGTGGTGTTGCCGCATGCCACCGCCTACAACGCCAAGGCCGCGCCAGAGGCGATGGCGCGGGTGGCGCGGGCGCTGGGTGTGCCGGCGAGCGCGGACGTAGCACGCGCCCTCTATGATCTCGAAGTAACACTGGGCACGCCGCGCGCGCTCAAAGACCTCGGCATGCCTGAGTCCGGCCTTGATAAGGCCGCCGATCTCGCTGCTGCCAACCCCTATGCGAATCCGGTGCCGATAGAGCGCGCCGCAATTCGCCAATTGCTTGATAACGCTTTTCACGGGAGAGTGCCCGCATGATTAACAAGATTGTTCAGTCGGTGGCCGATGCATTAGCCGATGTCAAAGATGGTTCGACCGTGATGCTGGGCGGCTTCGGCGGGGCCGGCATGGCCAATGAACTGGTCGATGGCTTGGTCGCCCAAGGTGCGAAAGATCTGGTGCTGGTGAGCAACAACGCCGGCAATGGCGAGATGGGCATTGCCGCGCTGCTCAAGGCCGGGCAGGTGCGCAAGATCATTTGCTCGTTTCCACGTCAGGCCGATTCGTATGTGTTCGATGGCTTGTACAAGAGCGGCAAGCTTGAATTGGAACTGGTGCCGCAAGGCAACCTCGCCGAGCGGATACGCGCAGCGGGTGCGGGCATCGGCGGGTTTTTCACGCCGACTGGTTACGGCACGGACCTTGCCAAAGGCAAAGAGACGCGCGAGATCAACGGGCGCATGTATGTGCTCGAATCACCGATCTACGCTGACGTGGCGCTGGTGAAAGCGGAGCAGGGCGACCGCTGGGGCAACCTTACTTACCGCAAGGCGGCGCGCAATTTCGGGCCGATCATGGCGAGTGCCGCGAAATGCGCCGTGGCGCAGGTGTATGAGACGGTGGAGTTGGGCGCGCTCGACCCCGAGATTATTGTGACGCCGGGCATTTTTGTCGCGCGCGTGGTCAAGGTGGCGCGCGCTGCGCCAACACTGGCGAAATCGCAGATGAGTACACCAAAACGGGAGGCCGCATGAACGCCGTTGTGAAAGAAACTGTGAAGGAATCCTTCAAACGCCGCACTCGCGATGAAATGGCCGCGTGTGTTGCGCGCGACATTCCCGAAGGCGCGTACGTAAATCTTGGCATCGGCCTGCCAACGCTGGTCGCCAATCATTTGCCCAAAGACCGCGAGATTTTTTTGCACAGCGAGAACGGCATTCTGGGCATGGGCCCCGCGCCCGCCAAGGGCGAAGAAGACTGGGACTTGGTCAACGCCGGCAAACAGCCGGTCACCTTGCTCGCGGGCGGCGCGTATTTTCACCACGCCGATTCGTTCGCGATGATGCGCGGCGGCCATCTTGATATTTGCGTGCTCGGCGCGTTTCAGGTGGCGGTCAATGGTGATCTTGCCAACTGGCACACCGGCGCGCCCGACGCCATTCCGGCTGTCGGCGGCGCGATGGATCTGGCTGTAGGCGCGAAAAAAACCTACGTCATGATGGAGCACCAGACCAAGGGCGGTGAGTCCAAGATCGTTGGTGCGTGCAGTTATCCGCTCACTGGCGTCGGCTGCGTGCGGCGCGTGTATACCGATCTGGCCACCTTCGACATCACGGCCGATGGCTTAAAGGTGATCGACATGACCGAAGGCCTCACCTTGGCCGAGCTTGAAAAAATCACCGGCCAACCGCTTACGGCGGCCTGATACGCAATCGATTGGCATTTGAATCAAGAGGAACAGAAGCAATGAGCACCACCATCGGCTGGATCGGATTGGGACGCATGGGCGAGGCGATGGCGATTCGCCTGCTCAAAAACAAATGCGATGTATCGGTGTGGAACCGCACCGCGTCCAAAGCCGAGCCATTGCGGCCTTACGGCGCGAAGATTGTCGCGGCCAAACCGGATTTGGCCGGTTGCGACATTGTGTTCACCATGGTCTCGACCACGGCCGATTTGAAAGAGATTTTGTTCGAGGCCGGCGGCTTGCTCTCGACTGCGCGTAAGCCAAAGATGGTGGTGGATTGCTCATCGATCTCGCAGGAAGGCTCGGCCGAAGTGCGCGCGGAGTTGGAAAAGCGCGGCGTCGCGTATCTGTGCGCACCGGTGTCCGGCAATGGCAAGGTCGCTAAAGCCGGCAAGCTCTCGGTAGTGGCGTCCGGCCCGAAGGCATCCTACGAAATCGTCAAGCCCTACCTCGCTATGCTCGGCCGCTCCGAGACTTGGCTGGGCGAGGGTGAACTGGCGCGGGTGTGGAAGATCGCGCACAACACCATGTTCGGCGTCATCATCCAAACGTTTTGCGAAGTGGCAGTGCTGGCCGAGAAGGCCGGGATTCCGCGTCATGTGTTTTTGGAATCGATCAACAACTCGGTATTGGGCTCGATGTACACCAAGTACAAAACGCCGACGCTGACCAATTTGTCGTTCGATAAAGTGACCTTCACCCCCCAGCTGTTGTTGAAAGACATGGACCTCGGCATGGCGGCTGCGAAGAAACATGGCGTCACCATGCCGGCTGCGGCGGCGACGCGCGAGTCGATTGCGGCATTGGTGGGGCGTGGTCATGACAACGTCGACTTCTCGATTCTGCTGGTCGAACTCGCGCGCAATGCGGGCATGGAACTGACGCCCGATAACGTCGAGATGAGCGACGGGCTCGAATCGTAAGAACACACAGGCGTTATCGCGCAAAGGCAGACTGACATGCAACGCACTCTGATTCGCGGTGCGACCATCGTCTCGATGGACGCCAAGCTTGGCGAACTGATAGGCGACATCCTGATCGAAGACGCGCGCATCGCCGCGATAGCGCCGTCGTTGCAGGCGGCCGATGCACAGGTGATCGACGCAGCCGGCTTCATCGCCATCCCATTTCATCAACGCGCACATGCACACCTGGCAAACAGGGTTGCGTGGGGTGTCGGCCAACTGGACCCTGCTCGAATATTTCAAGCACGTGCATGCGGGCCTGGCGACGGTGTTCAAGCCGGAAGA
>JANOYK010000125.1:0-2188 GCA_031428855.1 Burkholderiales bacterium
CTGGCACTGCCTCGCCCCCGTGTCGTTCGATCTCACATCACCCGATCGGATCCGCCACAAGGCGCACATGTGGCTTGGACAGCTCACAAGTATCCGGCAGGCGACCGATGGCGAACCGTTCCGTGTTTACTTTTTGGTGGGCCAGCCCGGTGAACAACAATTGGCGGATGCCTTCGACTCGGCGTTGAGCATACTCAAAAAGGATTCTGCCTCGGAGTTGTTCATTGAGGGAGAGGAAAAGCAATTGTCCGACAGGTTGGCAGCAGAGGTTGCGGCGCACGATGCCAGCGAAGCGGAGAAAATGACGGCTTAGCTTGCCAGGCGTTCGCCGGCGAGCTCATTGGCCGGTTGCTCCTGCAAGCCGGGCCGGACGTTTTGCGGCGACTGGTGTTCACCGGCTGCAGTGAATCAGTCAAGGCGGTTATCGAATTTGTTGTGGCTGATCGCCACGATGAATTTGTGCGCACCCGGTCACGCCAAACTTCCGCAACCTGCTCTCCAAGAGTGGCTCTAGGAGCCATTCTTCTGGGATGACCCTGGTTCAATACGTGGATCAACCCGCTTTTGCGGCAGATTGACCGAGGGCCGCAACAGGACTTCGCGCCGGTCCGGCAAGATCAGTTTGTGGCCGCCGATGCGGCGGCTGCCATCTTTGGCCGGCCAGCCCATCACGCTCACTGCATCGCCGGAGTTGAGTTTGACCGCTTGCAGCGGATGATTCATTTGCGCCGCGCGCGTGGCCGGCACGGTCTCGACGGTCCAGGTCTCCAGCGCGCCCTGCGGGTTGCGTGCTTCGACGACGATGCGGCTGTGCGGGTTTTCAATCGAAAACAGCTTTACTGTGCCGCTCAGAGTCAACAGCGTGCTGCCGTCGTAGTTGACATCGTAGGAGTGGTGGGCGAGGGCCGGTTGGCTGGCTGCAAGCGCGCCAGAGAGCAATCGCGCAGGCAATCCTGCCGCTAAACCTGCGGGCGATCCTCCGCTGCCACACCAAGGTCTCATCGCGCGTGCCGCAAGGCCCGCTCGTAATACGTCAGATCAAGATACTTGTCCGGCGCAGGCGGCGTGGCGCCCCACATGTTTTCCATCTCGGCGCGGATCGACAGCACGTTTTTGAAACCGTCCATGCTCAGGCGCGCGTCGGGCGCGAGGCCGGAGCCGGGTGTGGTGAGGGCAGCATAAGTGCCTGCGGCAACGGCAGGCGCGAGTTTGAAACGGGCTGCGAGCAGGGCAATCATCTCGGCGCGGTTGGCCGGGTTCATCGCGTAGCGCTGGCCTTCAATGTAGGCCGAGAGAAAACGCTCCAGCGTGCCGGCATTGGCGGCGGCCCACTGGCGCATCACAAACGCGCCAGTGGCCTGGTACGGCCCGATCAGGCTGAACTGGGTGCCGAGGCTTTTCAAGCCTTTTTCGCCGAGCATGTAGGTGAACGGCGGGTTGAGCATGCCGCCGCCGAGCTCGGGGTTGGAGCCGAGTGCCGCGGCGCGCGCGGCCGAGCCACCGACGGCGCGCACGGTGTAGTCGCGCCCCTCGATCAAGCCGTTGAGCTTGAGAATTTTCTTGGCGGCCAAACCGTAGGCGGTGTTGGGCGCATCGACTGCGAGCACTTTGCCTTTCATGCCGGCAATGTTGTTGATGCCGCCACGCGCCATGAATTCATTCATGCTGGCGTCGCCGCCGGAGACGATGATGACATCGTGCTTCGCCACTTCCACCATCGCCAGCGCGTTGTCTACCGCTGCCAGCGCAATCTCGAAGCGCCCGGCCGCGAGACCGGCACGCTGCTGGTCGGAGTCGGGTGTGTTTTGAATTTCGATGGTCAGCTTGCGCTGCGCCATGAAGCCCTTGTCGATTGCGGTCAGCAGCGGCAGGTTAGTGGCACCGGCAAACACATTGACGCGCAGCGTGGCCTCGGTGAGCGGCGGCGGCGGGGCAGAAGCGCAGGCGGTGAGCAACAGCGCCGCGCCGCTTAGGAGCAGGCGGCGCAGGGCAGCGGGGGCAGCGGGGGCAGCGGGGGCAGCGGGGGCAGCGGGAGTGACGGCAACAGCAGCGGTCGAAGCAGCGGGCGAACCGGAGAGCGAACCGGCGGGGCAAAGCAGACGCATGAGGGATTTCTCCAAAGTAAAGAGGCTGGAACTACAGTTCAAGCTGCACGCCGGTGGCCTTGATGACCGGCTCCCAGCGCGCG
>JANOYK010000126.1:0-8903 GCA_031428855.1 Burkholderiales bacterium
CTTACCGGTGATCTCAATTGCGCACCGTCTGACGCCGCCATTGCGCAATTGCAAGCGCCGATGGCCGGTGATGTGCCGGCCTACACCGATGCCTGGGCCGTGGCACACCCCGGCGCGGCGCATGCGCCCACCGTGGGCCGCCATGACAAAGTGCAATGGAAAGATGGCGAGCGCTGTTTTGATTTCATTTTTGTGACCGCCGATATCACGCAGCAGGTGCGCCGGGTCGAGGTCAATCAGGACACGGATGCCTCTGACCATCAACCCGTATTGCTGGAGGTGGACCTGTAGCAGCGCACCAGCTTTTGTCTGAGCTCCCCGGTGCGCTCCGCGCTCTGGCTTTGGCACCCCATTCGATTTACATCAAGCGTTTCAACCTCTCCCGCCCATGACCGCCATCGTCACCCGCATCAAACCCAATCTCTACAAAGACTCGGTAGCGCTGATGCGCGTGGCCGAAACATTGCTGGCCGACCGCGCCATCACACGCGCCACTTTGGTGATGGCAACGCAGGCCAACAAAGAGATTCTTCAGGAAGCCGGGCTGCTCAGCACCGAGGCTGATGGCGCGGCACCGAGTGACTTGATTGTGGTGATCGAGGGCGATGACCACGCTGCCATCACCGCCGCGTTTGCGTTGGTGGACACTTCATTGCAAGGCGGCTCGCAAGCGGGCGGGAGCGCGGTGCAGGAAGTCGCCGCCAAGACCATCAGCATGGCGTTGGTTCAACGTGTCGCTACGGGCAACAACACGCCAGCCGCTGCCGCCAATCTGGCGCAGATCTCCGTGCCTGGCGCTTACGCTGGTGCCGAAGCGTTGAAGGCAGTCAAAGCGGGCCTCAATGTCTTTCTCTTCAGCGACAACGTGCCGGTCGAGCAAGAGCGCGCCATCAAGCAACTGGCGCAGGCGCGCGGCCTGCTGGTGATGGGGCCCGACTGCGGCACCGCCATCATCGGCGGCGTGCCGCTCGGCTTTGCCAACGTGGTGCGGCGCGGCAGCATCGGCCTGATCGGCGCATCCGGCACCGGCTTGCAGGAAATTTCCTCGCAAATTCACCTGATGGGTGCCGGCGTGTCACACGCCATCGGCACCGGCGGGCGTGATGTGAAAGCGGAGATCGGCGGCATCACGATGTTGATGGCGCTAGATCTGCTGGCGGCTGATGCAGACACCAGAGTCATCGGCATCGTCTCTAAACCGCCCGCGCCCGAGGTGATGGCGCGTGTGATTGAGCGGGCTGGGCAGGCGGGCAAGCCGGTGGTGGTGGTGTTCCTCGGCGGCGCGGCGATGGCCTTGCCTGACAACGTCACGCAAACGGATACCTTGTATGCATGTGCTGCCGCTTGCGTGGCTGCTGCGCATGCCGGTGAGCAACCCGGTGAGCACGCCGGTGAGAGTGCCGGTCAGCGCGGCAGCGCGCCCGCACCAGCCGCCGCCATCGCGCCAAGAATGGCTCCAGGAGCGGCTCTTGGCCCATTGCCCGTCGGCAGCGCGCCATCACGGCGCGATCCCGCACAACGCTGGCTGCGCGGCCTTTTTGCCGGCGGCACCTTTTGCACCGAGGCGCAAGTGGCCCTGCGCGCACTCGGCCTGCCATGCTGGTCCAACGTGCCGCTCGACCAGACCCGCATGCTGCCCGACCTGCAGCGCTCGCAACAGCACACCCTGCTTGATCTGGGTGACGACGACTTCACCGTCGGCAAGCCGCATCCGATGATTGATCCCTCCACCCGCATCGCGCGGATTGCGCAGGAGGCAGCCGATCCGGAAACGGCCGTGCTGCTGCTCGACATCGTGTTGGGCTACGCCGGCCACGCTGATCCGGCCGGCGCGCTCAGCGCAGCCATCATGCAGGCCCGCGCCAAACGTGATGTCGCGGTGGTGGCCTTTGTGTGTGGCACCGAGCAAGACCCGCAGGTGCGCTCGCAGCAAGAGGCCAAGCTGAAAGCGGCTGGCTGTCTGGTTGCAGCGTCGAGCACACAGGCGGTGCAGTGGGCAGCGGCGCTGCTGCATGCAGACAGAAGCCATCCGGCTGAACACTCAGCCATGAGCAACCAGCGCATCGTGGTGGCGCTCGGCGGCAATGCCGCCTACCCGCCCACCATTAAAGGCACGGCCGAAGAACAGCTCGACCTGATGGCGCAGTTGTGCGAACACTTTGTGCGCATGATCGAAGCTGGCTACAAGCTGGTGCTGACCCACGGCAACGGTCCGGTGGTGGGCAATATTTTGTATCGCATGGCCAAGACTGCGCGCGAGTTGCCACCGATGCCGATGGATGTCTGCGTCGCCCATTCGCAGGGCGGCATGGGCTACATGTTCGAACAGAGTTTTACCAACGTGCTGCGCCATCACGATTGCCACGCGGTGGTGGCAGCAGTGCTCACTGAGGTCGAGGTCGATCCGAACGACCCTGCGTTCACCCACCCGACCAAACCGGTCGGTAAATTTTTCAGCAAGGAAGAAGCCGCCCAGATGACCGAGGAAACCGGCTGGGTGATGGTCGAAGATTCTGGCCGTGGCTACCGCCGTGTCGTGCCTTCGCCGCAGCCCTTGTCGATACTCGATCTGCCGGCAATTGAAGCCCTGCTCGCTGCCAACATCATTCCGATTGCGGCCGGTGGCGGCGGCATTCCGGTGGTGCGCGATGCCAATGGCGACTACCGGGGTGTGCCCGCCGTGATCGACAAGGACCTCACCTCGGCCATGCTCGCCGCGCAACTCTCTGCACAAACCTTTGTGATGATTACCGGCGTCGAACAGGTAATGCTCGATTTCGGCAAGCCATCGCAGCGCGGCATCGCGCGCATGACAGTGAGTGAGGCACGGCAACATTTGGCTGATGGCCAATTCCCGCCTGGCAGCATGGGGCCGAAGATCACGGCGGCGATCCAGTATCTCGACCACTTTGATGGTGCGGTCGTCATCACCTCGCTGGAGCACACCTTCGATGCGGTCGAAGGCAAGGCGGGAACCAGGATCGTGCGCGATGCGTAGCGCGGTGCGCCTGCATATTTCGGTCATGCCGTCCCATCCGGGCGCCGGCACCGGGCGAGCGCTGGCGCATGCCGCAGGAGCGCCCGTGCGCCGCGCCGGCGCACTGGCACACGCCGCACTCCTGCGCAGCGGCGGTATCACGCGCGCGGTGCCCGGGTTCGAGGCGACGCCGTTTCGTTTGACGGGCAGCGACATCATATGGGTCAGCCACGACGGGCCGGATCACCCGCGTGTGGTGTTGATCGATGGCGCGGCCACAGACGATGTTCTTGCGTTGCACGCCGGCACGCAAATGTCAATTTGCGCTCCCTCCGAAACCCTTGGTGGATGCGCCTTTCCGGCAGATGCGGCCCGTACATCCGCTTCCAGAGCCATTCTTCGCTTGATGCACCGGTCCATTCCGCGCGGCTTCGCTGGCTTGCTGAACCGCCAGACCCTGCCTTTTCCACTCAGTCACCGCGCGGATTCAGCGCACGCACTTGCGCACGCCTGCGCCGAGGATAACAGCGAAGCCTTCGTGCATCACGCCCAGCACCTGCTCGGTGTGGGCAGCGGCCTCACGCCTTCGGGCGACGATTTCGTTGGCGGTGCGCTGTTTGCGTTAGGGCTGATTCACGTCCGCAACGCCGCGCCGGCTGTAAACGCAGCAGTGGACGCCACACCGGATATCACGTTCACCACGAGTCATCGGGCGGAACCAGACGAGGCGCGTGCCGCCCGCTGGCAACGCGCCGCAACGCACATCGTCACCCACGCCGCATCGCGCACCCATGTCATCAGCGCCGCCCTGCTCGCCGATCTCGCGCGCGGCCAGAGTTACGCCGCGCTGCATGCCTTTGCCGCGGCCATCACCCGCAGCGATGCCGACGCCGCATTCACCCACGCCACCGCGCTCACCTCCATCGGCGCATCCTCCGGCTGGGACATGCTGGCCGGCTTCATGGCCGCTCTGCGCGGCAACGCTGACACGCTCACGCTCCCTCTCGTGCTCCCCCTCGCGCGTCCACCCGCCATCGACACCCACACCACCCCACACCGCCTCCACCGTCACGCCTGACCTCATCATGTCCACGCTGCTCACTTCTGCCCCCAACGTCATCAACACCGGCCTCGACAGTTTTGTCGAGAGCGTCACCGCCAACGGCGGCAGCGCGCTGCAGCTCGACTGGCAGCCGCCGGGCGACGCCGACCCGGCACTCGCCTGGCAACTCGCGCAATTGATGGGTGATGCAGCAGACCCGGAGTCCACCGGCTCGAAGATCGACGCCGCCAACACCCTTGCCTGCGAGAAAGTGATCGCGG
This sequence comes from Burkholderiales bacterium, assembly GCA_031428855.1. Taxonomy (GTDB): domain Bacteria; phylum Pseudomonadota; class Gammaproteobacteria; order Burkholderiales; family JAEUOS01; genus CANJDH01. Next base: position 4,301 of record JANOYK010000126.1, read on the forward strand.
CCCGCCCGATGCTGGTCGATGTCGCCTTGCGCGCCGACAGCCTGTGGCCCGAGATGAAATCGCAGCGCATCCTGCTGCACGCCGGTGCGCCGGTGGCCTGGCCTGACATGTGCGGCCCGATGCACGGCGCGATGATCGGCGCAGTGCTCTACGAAGGCTGGGCCGACACGCCCGCCGCCGCCCGCACCATGCTCGCGCGCGGCGACATCACCTTTGCCCAGTGCCACGACTTCAAGGCGGTCGGCCCGATGACCGGCATCATTTCGCAATCGATGCCGGTGTTCGTGGTCAAGAACAGCACCCACGGCAACCTCGCCTACACCAACCTCAACGAAGGCATCGGCAAGTGCCTGCGCTTCGGTGCCAACAGCCCCGAGGTGCTGACGCGCCTGAAGTGGTTTGAGCGCGTGCTCGCGCCCACGCTCAAGGCCGCGACTCTCGCCTCGGTCAACAGCAAACAGGAAGGCGTCGATCTCAAATCAATTCAAGCGCAGGCATTGTTGATGGGTGACGAAGTCCACTCGCGCAATGCCGCCGCCACCGCGCTCTACTTCATGCAGATGGCGACCTCGCTCGCCGCCACCGATGCGCCGCAAGCGCATGTGAAAGAGACGCTCGAATTCATTTCGAACACGTCGCAGTTTTTCCTCAACCTGTCGATGGTGGCGTCCAAGGCGATCATGGACGCGGCGCACGGCATCGAGCATGCAAGCATCGTCACCGCCACCGCGCGCAACGGCACCACCACGGCAATTCGGGTCTCCGGGTTGGGCAAACAATGGTTCGAAGCGCCGTCCGATTTGCCGGTAGGCTTGTTCTTCCCCGGCTTCAACCAGGAAGACGCCAACCCCGATCTGGGCGACTCGGCCATTTGCGAAACCGCCGGTTACGGCGGCATGTCGCTCGCCGCCTCGCCTGCGCTCACGCTGCTGGTGGGCGGCTCGGTCGCCGATGCCACCGCCTACTCGCGCCTGATGTATCACATCACCACCACGCGCAACCCAGCGCTGTCCTTGCCCAATCTCGAATTCGACGGCGCACCGACCGGCATGGACATCCGCAAGATCGTCGACACCGGCATCCGCCCGGTGGTCACCACCGGGATCGCGCACAAGGAAGCCGGCATCGGCCAGATCGGCGCCGGCATCGTGCGCCCGCCGATGGCGTGCTATGTCAAGGCAGTGCGCGCGCTGGCACAGCAGCTTGGGATCAGCACTGCGGCGTAACGCGCCGCGTCAACTTCAGTCCAACCTCAGTTCAGCGTCAGTTGGGTGTATACGACAGCCGCACGTAAATCGGCGCGTAGGCTTCGGCCTGGGTGATCTCGATCAGGCTTTCTTTGGCCAATTCAAGCAGTGCCAGGAAATGCACCACCGCCACCGCGACGCCAGCGCCAGCGTCGAACAAATCAGCGAACTCGACAAAGCGTTCGCCCGCCAAGCGCCGCAACACCATGCTCATGTGTTCACGTACCGACAGCTCGGCGCGGCCGATGCGGTGATGGGCAGTCAGCTTGGCACGCCGCACCACGTCGAGCCAGGCCAGACGCAGGTCTTCGGGCACGATATCGGGCAAGGTCACTTTGAAGGTGGCTTCGAGCGCGGTTTGCACCGGCCAGAATTCGCGCCCTAATTGAGGTAAAGCATCGAGCTGATGCGCGGCCTGCTTCATGCGTTCGTACTCAAGCAGACGCCGCACCAGCTCGGCGCGCGGGTCTTCGACTTCACCCGAGTCGTCGGATTTCCGCACCGGCAGCAGCATGCGTGATTTGATTTCGATCAGCATCGCCGCCATCAGCAAATATTCGGCGGCCAGCTCCAAGTTACGTTCGCGAATTTCTTCGACATAGGTCAGATACTGGCGCGTCACCTCGGCCATCGGAATGTCGAGAATGTCGAAGTTCTGCTTGCGGATCAGATACAGCAGCAGATCGAGCGGGCCTTCGAAGGTTTCGAGAAAAACTTCGAGTGCGTCAGGCGGAATGTAGAGATCGCGCGGCAGGTCATGCATCGGCTGGCCATACAGGCGCGCGAATGGCATGACGTTGGTGCCCGCCGCTGCCGCAGCAACGGTGCCAGACGGGACGGCGGGTGCCTCGACGGCGGGCATCTCTATGATGCACTGGGCCGGCTCGGCACTGAGCGCTTCGGCTACAGGCAGCGCGCCATTGCGTGGTTCGTGAACCACCGCCGCCTCCTCCAGGGTTTCAACTTCAGCAGACACGTCGCTGCTCACACCTTGGTTTGATAGACGTAGGCTGATTGACTTACCCGCGCAGCATCAAATTGCTCCTGCTCTGCGGCGTCGAGACGCTTGTCCCACCAGATCGCGCGGCCCTTGCGCTGTTCGGCGGCAAGTCCCGGCTGTTTCGCCAGCAACTCGCGCATGAATTGGGTGTGGTCGGATTCGTAGTCGTAGGACATGGCGGGAGGCGAGGGGTAGGCTGTAGGCCGGAACCGCCGCTGTACGAAAGCGGTGCCGAAACGATGGGAGAAGCTGATTTTACCGCGCTGAACCAGCGCTTTCCAGCGCGCGAAAAAATCCGGCCTGTTAAACTGAAGTTCCGCAACCTGCGATGTGATTTGCTGAACGCAAGGGTTTGTTATTTCACATGAATTTGTCTGGCATGTGATTTTTTTGGCGTGTTTTTGTAGTCACTAAAATACTTTACTTTTCACGGAATATCGATTATATTGCGGTTCATGCCATCACGAACCGGGGCGGCTCACGTCGTCACCACTACCCGCAAGTACAAGGATCGGGTGTATCGCACCCACCTGCTGCGCCGCAGCTATCGTGATGGTGGCACAGTCAAGAATGAAACCCTGGGCAATCTCTCGCACTTGCCCGATGCCCTGATTGATGTGATCCGGCGCTCGCTCCAGGGCGAGACCTTTGTTCCACTGGGCGATGCGTTCGAGATCATCGCATCACGCCCGCACGGTCATGTGCAAGCGGTCGAGGTCTGCATGCAGCGCCTGGGGTTCGCCGCGTTAATCGGCAGCAAGCCATCACGCGAGCGCGATCTGGTCACTGCGATGGTGGCAGCACGCATCGTCAATCCGCAGACCAAGCTTGCCACCACGCGCTGGTGGCAGACCACGACACTGGCCGAACAGTTCGGGGTGGCCGATGCCAATGAGGACGATCTGTACGCCGCGATGGACTGGCTGCTGGCGCGCCAGGACAGAATCGAGAAGAAGCTGGCAACGCGCCATCTGCGCGCCGATGGGCTGGTGCTGTACGACCTGTCGTCGAGCTACTTTGAGGGCCACTGCTGCCCGCTGGCCAAACTCGGCTACAGCCGCGACGGCAAGCGCGGGCTGCTGCAGGTCAACTACGGCTTGTTGACCGATCCGCGCGGCTGTCCGGTGGCGATATCGGTGCATGAGGGCAACACCTCTGACAGCCGCACCCTCATGCCTGCGGTGCAGAAGCTGCGCGATGACTTCGGGATTGCGCGCATGGTGATGGTGGGTGACCGCGGCATGATCTCCAGCAAGGCGATTGCGGAGTTGCGTGAGATTGAGGACGTCGGCTGGATCACCGCCCTCAGGAGCGTGTCGATCCGTGCGCTGGTGGAGCAGGGGCATCTGCAACTCGATCTGTTCGATCAAACCAATCTGATCGAGATCAGTTCGCCGGACTTTCCGGGGGAGCGTCTGGTGGCGTGCCGCAATCCGCAGTTGGCCAAGAAGCGCGCCAATGTGCGCGAGGATTTGCTGGCGGCGACCGAAGTCAATTTGGCGAAGATCAAGGCGCGGGTGGAGGCGGGCAAGCTGGGCGGGCAAGACCGGATTGGCCTGGCCGCAGGCAAGATCAGTAACCAGTACAAGGTGGCCAAGCATTTCGATCTGGTGATCGGTGCCGCTTCGTTTGCCTATACGCGCAAGCAGGACAGCATTGCTGCCGAGGCGGCGCTCGATGGTCTGTACATCATCCGCACATCCGTGCCGGTGCAGCAGATGGATGCGCCTGGATGCGTGCGCGGCTATAAGTTGTTGACCCAGGTTGAGCGGGCGTTCCGCACCATCAAGACGGTCGATCTGAAGGTGCGTCCGATTCACCACCGCACCGCTGACCGGGTGCGCGCGCATATCTTTCTGTGCATGCTGGCCTATTACGTTGAGTGGCATATGCGCGAGGCGTGGCGCGCCTTGACCTTCGCTGATACTGACCTTGCGGCCAAGGCAACGCGTGATCCGGTGGCTCCTGCCAAGCGCTCGAAAGCGGCGCTTCTGAAGGCGGCGCGCCGCACGCTGGATGACCGCACTCCCGTCAATAGCTTCTCGACCTTGATGGGTCACTTGCTGACCATCGTGCGCAATACCTGTCGTACCGCAAACGCTGGCGCTGATGCGCCGACCTTCGAGATTACGACTACTCCGAATCCTGCTCAGCTACGCGCCCTCGGTTTGATCGAGGCGATCACTTTGTAGACAGAAACCGGAACCCCAAAATCATGCCAAGTGCTTGTTGGGTAACACGAAATTCGCTTTTCTCTGGGGGGAACTTCAGGCTAATCGCGTTTACCCCGGCAAGCATAGCGGCGTGATCGTGGATTACGCCAACGTGTTCTCCTCGCTGGAGAAGGCGCTGGCGA
>JANOYK010000127.1:0-3682 GCA_031428855.1 Burkholderiales bacterium
CCTCGATGTTGAAGGCGTACAGTTCCACCCCGAATCCATCTTGACCGAGCACGGCCACCAGATGCTGAAAAATTTTCTTCAAGGAGCAAAGCCATGATTACCCCGCAGGAAGCCCTCACGCGCGTCATCGAGCACCGCGAACTTTTTCACGACGAGATGCTCGTAATCATGCGCCAGATCATGAGCGGGCAGATGTCGCCGGTGCTGATGTCGGCCATCATCATCGGCCTGCGCGTCAAAAAAGAAACCATCGGTGAAATCACCGCCGCAGCCCAAGTGATGCGCGAGCTGGCCACCAAGGTCAACGTCAAAGACCCGCACAACCTGGTCGATATCGTCGGCACCGGCGGTGATGGCGCGCATACGTTCAACATTTCCACCGCCTCCATGTTCGTCGCCGCCGCCGCCGGCGCCCGTGTCGCCAAGCACGGCGCGCGCGCGGTCTCGTCCAAATCGGGCGCGGCCGATGTGCTCGAATCGTTTGGCGTCAACATCAATCTGAACCCGGCCCAAGTGGGCCAGTGCATTGACGAGACCGGCATCGGCTTCATGTTCGCGCCCAATCACCACTCGGCCATGAAGCACGCCGCGCCGGTGCGGCGTGAACTGGGTGTGCGCACCCTCTTCAATATTCTCGGGCCCTTGACCAACCCGGCCGGCGCGCCCAATGTGTTGATGGGCGTGTTTCACAGCGACTTGGTTGGCATCCAGGCGCGCGTGATGCAGCGCCTCGGCAACCGCCACGCGATGGTGGTACATGGCGCTGAAGGCCTCGACTAAATTTCGATTTCGGGCCGCACCTTTGTGGGCGAGCTCAAAGATGGCCGCGTCGAAGAATACGAAATCCACCCCGAACGCTTCGGCCTCGGCGTCCACGATTCGCGCACCCTGCGTGTCGCCACCGTTGAAGAATCGCGCGACATGGTGTTGTCAGCGCTGGAAAACAAACCGGGTGCCGCGCGCGACATCGTCGCCGTCAATTCCGGCGCGGGCATTTATGTGTCGGGCCAGGCTGCCACGCTGGAGGCGGGCGTCGAAAAAGCATTCGAGACCCTCAAGAGCGGCGCCGCGCGTGCCAAGCTTGATGACTTCATCAAGCTGACGCAGAAGCTCAAGTAACCTGTTCGGAGCGGCGTTGAAAATCGACCCGCAGCGCGTGCTTAAGCGGCGGCTTTGCGCCGGCGCACCGTATGTGCCGGTGCGCCGGTTGCCAATCGCCGTGCGGATGCCGTCCTGCCAATCTTCGCAGGCACGGCAAGCCGCCGTTGCGCCGCCAGCGCTTTCAGATATAGCGCGTGCATGTCGCCGCCGCACTCCATCTCAATTTCAGCGCGAATCCTGCGTACTTGCGCAACGATCGGATCGGTTTTCATGTTCAGATCTCCATCAATTCAAATGGCGTACACAGTACCGGGGTTGGCAGTCCCGATTTGGCGTTGATTGCCGCCAATTCATGTTGCACACGCGCGCTGGCGATATGCTTGCAATTGTGGTGCGGGCGAAAATATCGTCGGCGCTTATCTTAACTCTGGCGCACCGCGATTGATTGCCTCAGTGCGCGTCTCGTTCTTTCACTTAATCTCACATACTGATTCCAATGTCAGACATTCTTAACCGGATTCTCGCCGTCAAGGCCGTCGAAGTCGCCGCTGCCAAGCAGCGCATCGATGCCGCCGCGATCCGGCGTGCTGCTGAAAGCGCCGCGCCCACACGCGGTTTCGAGGCCGCGTTGCGCAACAAAATCGCGCAGGGCCGCGCTGCAGTGATCGCTGAAATCAAAAAAGCCAGCCCGTCCAAAGGCGTGATCCGCGCCGATTTCAAACCCGCCGAGATCGCTGCCGATTACGCCGCACACGGCGCAGCCTGCCTCTCGGTGCTGACCGACCAGCAGTTTTTTCAAGGCCATGCGGACTACCTCAAGGCCGCACGCGCCGCCTGCACCTTGCCTGCGTTGCGCAAGGATTTCATGATCGACGAGTACCAAGTCTTCGAAGCGCGCGCCTGGGGCGCAGACTGCATTTTGCTGATCGCCGCCGCACTTGACCTGGATCAAATGAAAGCGCTTGAATCCGCCGCGCACGCACTTGGCATGGCAGTATTGGTCGAAGTGCATGACGCCGCCGAGCTGGATCTGGCGCTGCAATTGACCACGCCGCTGCTCGGCATCAACAACCGCAACCTGCGCACCTTTGAGACCACCTTGGACGCCACTGTTTCACTGCTGCCGCGCATCCCGGCTGACAAGCTGGTAGTCACCGAGTCCGGCATTCTCGGGCCGGCCGATGTGGAGCGCATGCGCGCGCACAAGGTCAACGCGTTTTTGGTGGGTGAGGCATGCATGAAAGCGCCGAGTCCGGGGGCGGAGCTGGCGCGCTTGTTTGCCTGACAGCTTAGTGGCAGGACCGCAGGCTGACTCGCTGCATATAAAACTGCAGGACCGAATCTGGAGAACGCAATGCCCGCAAACCCGCATGGATACTGGATCGCAGCCGTCATCGGCTTAACATCCTTGTGTACCAACGCTTTCGGGCAGATGCCGGTTGAGAAAACCCATAACGGCATCGCCTACGTCTCGGGCGGTATCGGCGACGACGAAGAAATGCATATCCGCCGCGCCGCCAAAGACTATGGCGTGCTGCTGGAGTTTGCCGAGGTCGAACGCGGCACCTCGCATGGGCGCTGGACGGCGGATGTAAATCTCAGCCTCAAGGCTGGCACGCAGACCGTGTTCAGCGCCCGCGCGGACGGGCCGCTGATGTTGATCCGGCTTAAACCCGGCAGCTATCTGGCCGAGGCCGAGCGTCAAGGCGTGAAGCAGACCAAGCGGATTGAAGTCAAGGCGGCTGCGCTGGCGCGCGAGCGTTTCTTCTGGATCGTGGACGAGCCGTTGGGGCCGCGCTGAACTGCAGCGGCCCGCACACGGCACGCCGCAGGAATCCGGCGTAGCGGCGGTCTATGCGCCGGGTGAGGGCGGCAGTGAACTAAGATGGCCGCAAGGGTCAGAAGCTCGCCGGCCACCCTCAAGCGCGACCTCGCCCACCTGCGCGGGCGGCTGTCCACGCGCAGCAAAGCGGAGTTGTCGGCATTGTTCGAGCAGAACGGCCTGCGCCTCGGCATTCGCAGCGATCCGCCGAAAATGGGCGAGCATACCGACGCGCTTCTGCAAGGGCTGGGTTATTCGGCTGATGAGATTGCGGCGCTGCGTGCGGCGAGTGCGGTGGCGTGACGCAGCACCGGTGGGTGCAGCGCGCGAGGTTAAAAAGGCAGGGATGAAGGCGGACTGAGTTGGCCAATTTTCAATAGGCGACTGCCCGCTCAGTGGCTCGTACCAATGGTTTCGGATGCATGTCTCTCAACAACGGCTTGTACCAACAGTTTCAGGCCATTGAAAAATATATTCAAACCACTTCCCATCATGTCACACTGGTTTTGCGGTCAGACGGGTACTGCGGTTCGCGCATTGTTTGAGCCGCGCGCCAGCGCAATAGGCGAGACGGTTTTCAGGAAATGTTCGGACGGCCCAAATGCGTGGCGTAGAGTGTGACAAATTGAATCAAGCAGTTGCGGAAGTCCCGCCCGGAATGGTCGTCGCGCGCGACGGTTGTTCTGGGATTCGTCGGTTTGACATATCACGTTGGGCCTCTTTAACCTACAGGAACTGATCTATGGGCGCGAAGACTTG
>JANOYK010000128.1:0-1763 GCA_031428855.1 Burkholderiales bacterium
GGCAGACCGCCCGGCCATGGCGCAGCGCCACTGGTATTTCCTCGGCGGCGGCATGATGATCGGGCTGGTGTGGAGCCTGTCGGCGCTCGTCGGCATCATGGCCGGTGCGCGCGTGCCGGCTGCGTGGCAGCTCGAATTCGCTGCCACCGTCGGCATCCTCGCCATCCTCGCGGCGGTGATCCGCAACAAAGCGGAGTTGTCGGCGGCCATCATCGGCGGCTCGGTCGCGCTGGCGGCGATGCATCTGCCGATGAAACTGGGGCTGGTGCTGGGGGCGCTGGCGGGCATTGCCGGCGGTGTGCTGACGCAACGCATGCTCGAGCGGCTCAAGGGTGTGTCATGAGCAACTACGGCTGGAGCCTGTGGCTCATCATCGCGGGCATGGCGGCGGGCACCATCTTCAACCGCGCTGCCCTCATCATGCTGGCGGGGCGCTTCGATCTGCCGCCCGCAGTGCAATCGTCATTGCGCTACGCCCCCGCTGCGGCGCTGGCCGCAATTGTGGTGCCGGAACTGGTGGTGCAGCAGGGGCAGATCGACCTGTCGATCCATAACATCAAGCTGCTCGCCGGTCTGGCCGGGTTTGCGATTGCAATGGTCACGCGCAACACCGTGCTGGCGATTGCGGGCGGGATGGCGGCGCTGCACGGGATCGGACTGCTGGCGTGATCCGGCGCTGCGTCAGGCGGGCTTGGCGTGGAGCGTAATTCCCAAATCACAACTCCGTCTACAGCGATTTGAGCATCTGCTTGGCACGTTTGATGTCGCGCTGCTGGCTGCTTTTGGTGCCGCCGTTCAGCAACAGGTAAACCACTTCGCCCCGGCGCGTGACGTAAACCAGCTTGACTCCATAGCGCAGTTGATGTGCTCACAGAAGAATGCACGAACCCGGCCTGAGCGGAAGTGGCACCTCAGATGCGCCGCGTCGCAGGTGCATCAGGCATGCACTGCCGATGCCGAGAACTTCACGCCCAGAGCACGCATGATTTTCTGGATGGTTTCGTGGCGCGGCTTCGCTCCGGGGGCCAGCGCCTTGTACAAGCTCTCGCGCCCCAATCCGGAGTCCTTCGCAAGCTGCGTCATGCCGCGCGCACGCGCTACATCGCGAACAGCAACCAGAAACATGTCCGGGTTCGGATCTTCTAGCGCAGCAGTCAAATACTCGGCAATGGTGTCTTCGTCGGTCAGATAGTCAGCTGCGTCAAACGGGGCAAATTTTGTCATGACCGTCTCTCCTGTTTCAGTTCACGCGCCATTTTCAATGCGCTTCTGATATCGCGCTGCTGGGTTGACTTGTCGCCCCCCATCAACAACCAATACATCACCGCGCCACGCTGCGTGTAGTACAGCCGGTAGCCCGGGCCAGTGTGGATGCGCATTTCCGAAACGCCCTCGCCCACTGGCTCACAGTCGCCAAAATTTCCCGCCTCGGCAGAGCGAATGCGCTGGGCGATTCGAGCGCGTCCGACGTGATCGCGGAGACCGGCAAGCCATGCATCGAATTCTTCAGAGCGCAGAAAAGTTCTCACCATGACGAATTGTATTCGTTTGGATACGGTTGCGCAAGTGGATGGTCAAGCGCTGCCAGCGCTCGAACAGGCCCGTCACTTCCAGAAACTCGGCAAAAAATGCCAATTGCCCCAAGGCGCTGGCACGGCCGTTCTCATCCCAGCGCACCTGAAAGCGCCCTCCGGCCGTCGTGATGCGATGCTCTGCCGCCATTCGCCCTTGCTCTGTCAGCGCTTCGCCCACCGCTTTGACCA
>JANOYK010000129.1:0-3511 GCA_031428855.1 Burkholderiales bacterium
GATGCGCTCCGGCCCGAACTCTTGCGGCAGGCCGCGATACTGGCCGAACACACCGCCGCGCCCGAGGTCTTCACCGAGCGCCACCACGCGCGGGTCGGCGCGCATCACCTGTTGCAGCGCCAGGCAGGCGGCCTGCGCGTAAGTCATCGACACCGCATTGGCGTTGGCCGCACTCGCGATGGCCGGGTTCATGCCCTTGGCTGCATTCATGTTCTGCTCTGTCCTCGCGTTCATCGCCACACCCCGGCACCGGTATCGAGAATATCTTCATAGGCCGAAGCCACATCCGGCACCGGCGCCGCTTCAGCCAGCGCCAGTGCACGTTCAATCTCGGCCTGCGCGGCGGCATCGACCGCATCTACCTCGGCGGCGCTGACGCCCTGCTGCAACAACCGGGCGCGCGCCACGATCAGGGGATCAAGCTTCAACGCCGCCGCCACCTCGGCCGGATCACGGTAGGTGCCCGGATCGACCGACACATGGCCTTTGAAGCGGTAAGTCACCGCGTGCAAAAAGCGCGCGCCGCCGCCAGCGCGAATCTCCGCGCTCAGTTTTTTCGCTGCCGCATCGACCGCCTCAACATCATTGCCATCAACCTTCATCGACGGAATCGCCAGCGCCGCCGCGCGCGCCGACACGCCCTCGCCCGCCGTCATCGGCGCGGTCGGCGTGGTGGCCGAGATGCGGTTGTCTTCACACACGAACAGCACCGGCAGCTTGAACACCTGCGCCCAATTTAGACCCTCAAGAAACGGCCCGCGATTGGCTGCACCATCACCAAAAAAACACGCGACGATGTGCGGCTTGCCCTGTATCTTCAACGCATGCGCCGCGCCGGTCGCAATCGGAATCCCCGCTGCCACCACGCCATTCGCCCCCAGCATGCCGACCGAAAAATCAGCAATGTGCATCGAGCCGCCCTTGCCCTTGTTGTAGCCGGAGGCACGGCCAAACAACTCGCACATCATCTTCGCCGGGTCGGCCCCCTTGGCCAGCGTGTGGCCGTGGCCGCGATGGGTCGAGGTCAACAAATCTTCGCGCGCCAGGTTGATGCACACCCCAGCGGCCACCGCCTCCTGCCCGGTCGACAAATGCAAGGGGCCGCGCACCAGCGCCGGTTTGGATGATGCCGCCAACCCCCACGCCGCCACGCCGCCCTGACTGGCAATCTCGGCAGCGTCTTCAAAGGCGCGGATGCGGCGCATCAGGCGGTACAAATCAAGCAATCGATTCACAAGAGACTCCGTAAATCCAAAGCGGCGAAGTCTACTATGGTGTGTGAGACGCGCGCATCGGGGCAGGGTGCGCAGTGACTATCCGTGCCCGCGCGCCAACTCCTTGACCGCGCTCCACTGACGCCGGCTGACCGGCAATTTTTCGGCGCAATCGCGCAGCACCACCAGCCACTGTGGAGCGGCATCGCCCGCTGCCTCGCCCGCTTTCTCACCCGGCGCATCGGCCTCGGGAGCGGTGCCTTTTTCAAATCCGCTGATGCGGTTTTTTGCCACCAGGGCGTTGCGGTGGATGCGGATAAAGCGCGCGGCGAATTCTTCTTCGAGCCGGGTCAGGGATTCTTCGAGCAGGTACTCGCGCGCCTGCGTATGCACAGTGACGTATTTGAGTTCGGCGCGCAGGTAGATCACGTCGTCGACCGGCACCAGCGTGATGCGGCCGCGCTCGCTGATGGAGAAGTGGCGGCGCGCGTCCGCGGCCGCTTCGGCGAGGGCGGCGGCAGCGTCAGCGGCCGGGGTGATGCGTGCGGCGGCCTTGCGCAGACTGTCGAGCAGGCGTTCGGCGCGTACCGGTTTCATCAGGTAGTCGAGCGCATGCACCTCAAACGCGGCGAGGGCAAACTCGTCGTGGGCGGTGACAAAAATGACGGCAGGCGGCGCATCGAGTTTGAGCAGGTGGCGCGCCAGCTCCAGCCCTCCCATGCGCGGCATCTGCATGTCGGTCAGGATCAGGCCCGGCTGCAGCGTCTGCGCCAGCGCCAATGCCTCCACGCCGTTTACCGCTTCGCCTGCCACGGTGTGCGGGAAGTCGGCGGCAACATCCGCCAGCAATTCGCGCAGGCGGCGGCGCGCCGGGCCTTCGTCGTCCACGATCAGGATTTTCATGTGTCAGTCTTTCGCGGTTCGCTGGCCGGTTGGCCGGGCGCGATGCGCGGCACAGAGCGCCGCTCAACCTGCACCCCGCCGCGCGCTTCTTTATTCTCCTCGCCACGCACTTCGCCGCGCACTTCGTCCCGCACTGGCGTCACCGGCAGCGTAATGCGCACCTTGTAGCTCGCGGCATCTTCAAATGTTTCGAGATGCGCTTCAAGATCAAACAGCAGGGCCAGACGCTCCTTCACGTTGTCGAGCGCCATGTGATTGCCACTGCGCCCGGGCGGCTCGGTATTGCCTTCCACGCGCGGATTGATGATGCTGATCTCGATCTGACCACCACGCAGACGCACGTCAATTTCCACTGTGCCGGGCAAGCTTTGCGGTTCGATGCCGTGGTGGACGGCATTCTCGACCAGTGGCTGCAGCATCAGCGGTGGCACGGCGGCACTGAGCGCGCCTTCATCGACCCGCCACACGGTTTGCAGGCGCTCGCCCAGACGCAGGGTTTCAATGTCGAGATAGCGTTTGCATACCGCGATCTCGTCGGCGAGCCGCACCACGCGCCGCTCTTCACGCAGCAGCGCGCGGAACAGGTCAGCCAGATCTTCCAGTGCACGCTCGGCGCGGCGCGGCTCGGCACGCATCAGGCTCAACACTGCGGTCAAGCTGTTGAATAAAAAATGCGGACGGATACGCGCCTGCAAAGCCATCAGCCGCGCTTCGGACACGGCCGGCGAGAACGCGCGTTCGCGCAAATAAAAATAATAGAGCAGGAGGCCAGACACCACCCCGGCCACCAGCATGTCGCGCACATAATCGGCGCGTTGGAGATCGCCACCAATGCTGCCGGTGAACCAGGCCACACCAAAGGTAATCGTCATTTCGATGCCGATCACGAGCGCAACGCCGGCCCGGTAACCCAAGCGATTGAGCCAGCGCCGCAACGGACACAGCACCACCAGACTGGCTATGAGCACCGGTTCGAGCAACACCGCCCCCGCCGCCACCCGTTCAATCCACGCGCCTGCGGTCACCGGCTGCGCCACTGCCAAGGCCATCAGCGCCAACCCCAGATTGCCCAGCAGCAAAATGCGCAACGCCATACCGAGACTGCAAAAATCGGGCAGGGTTGGCTGGTGATTTGGCCTGTCGCGGCGCTGTATACTTTCCATTTCCCCAATAAAAACAAGTGCTTTGCAGCAACTGTTTCGCCTAATTTCAAGTATGTCATCCAGTATGTCAGAAAATCCTTCCGCCCCTGTACCCAAAGCCTGGTCTGGCCGCTTCACCGAAGCGGTCGATGATCTGGTCAAGCGCTACACCGCGTCGGTGTTGTTCGACCAGCGCTTGGCGATGGTCGACATCGATGGCTCGCTCGCGCACGCGCGCATGCTTGGGCGGCA
>JANOYK010000130.1:0-2003 GCA_031428855.1 Burkholderiales bacterium
CATGGAGACGCCGCTGCATCAGCTGCGCTGCGTCGTTGCCGATACTGAAACGAGCGGCCTCAATCCGGCCGGCGGGCATTTGCTCTCGATTGGCGCAGTCGCCGTTACCGGCCTGCGCGTGGATCTGGCCGATGGTTTCGACGCCGTGCTTGGCCAGACCCAGCCGAGTACCCGCGACAACATTCTGGTGCATGGCATTGGTGCCAGTGAACAGCGCGCGGGGGAAGCGCCGCCGCTGGCGCTGATGCGCTTTCTCGAGTTCACGGGCAAAGCACCTTTGATCGGGTTTCATACCCGCTTTGACGCGGCCTTTGTGCAGCGGGCGATGCGCGCGCAGCTGGGCTTCGACGCCGGGCTGCACTGGCTCGACCTCGCAGCCGTATTGCCGGCCTTGTTTGAGGCCAGGCCCACTCTGGCGCTCGACGATTGGCTGCTGCGCTTTGGCATCGAGCCGGTAGCGCGCCACAGCGCTCTGGGGGATGCACTGGCAACCGCACAGTTGGCACAGATTGCCTTGCAAAAAGCGGCATCTCGCGGGCTGATACACTTTGCCGCTTTGCAAAAACTGGCGGTCGACGCGCGTTGGTTGCCGCACTAAATCAAACCCGACAAACCCGGCTCCCGGGGCCGCTCCTCTGCTCACACCATCCATGTTGCTACCCTCTGATTTTGACCCGCTGTGGAGCCCGCCTGCTGCCGCCACTGACGACGGTCTGTGGTTTGTATTCCATCGCACCAGCCTGCTGATCTACACCGCGCAACCGGCACCGATGCTGCCGATGCCCGCCGATGTGCTCAGTGGCGGCGTGGCGATTGACCGCCAGCGCCAGCGCTTTGTCGGCATGCTCGGCACGACGCCGTGCTGGGCCGCACCCGCACTTGACGCGCAAGCGCCGCCGGATCATGCGTTTGAAAACATGCGCGGCCTGTTCAACCGCCTGCCCGACGATCTGCTCGCCATTGGCGGGCGCGCAGTGCAGATGCTCGAGTTTGACCGGGCCCATGCTTTCTGCGGCGCGTGCGCGGCTCCGACCGCGATTTTTGAAGGCGGCCGTTCGCGCAAATGCACCGGCTGCGGCGAAACCTATTACCCCAAAGTCTCACCGGCGATGATGGTGCTCATCAAGCGCGACACGCCGTCGGGGCGCGAATTGCTGCTCGGACGCAGCGCCCGCTTTGCGCGCGGCATGTACAGCGCATTGGCCGGTTTTGTCGAGCCGTCCGAGTCGATTGAAGAATGCATCCACCGCGAAGCGCTTGAAGAAGTCGGCGTCAAGGTGAACAATCTGCGCTATTTTTCGAGCCAGGGCTGGCCCTTCCCCAACTCGCTGATGATTGCCTATGTGGCCGACTACGTGTCGGGTGACATCGTGCCGCAGGAAGGCGAAATTGAAGACGCCCAATGGTTTACATTGAATGCCCTGCCGCAGTTGCCGCACCGGCTGTCGATTGCACGCAGGCTGATTGACAGTGTGATCGCCGAAGTGTCCGCGTAAAAGTGTCCGCGTAATCGCATCGAACAAGGGGTATCGCATGGAAATATTCGACTACGACAATATCCTTCTGCTGCCACGCCGCTGTGTCGTGAACAGCCGGCGCGAGTGCGATCCGAGCGTCGAATTTGGCGGGCGCAGCTTCCGCATTCCGGTGGTGCCGGCCAACATGAAGACCGTGATCGACGAGCGCACCGCCGAGTTTCTGGCGCGCAACGGTTACTTCTACATCATGCACCGCTTTGATCTCGACAACGCCGCGTTTGCGCGCGCGATGCATGCCAAGGGTTTGTTCGTCTCGATCTCCCTGGGTGTCAAGGATGCCGATATTGAAACCGTCGATGCGCTTGCCGCCGCCGGCATCGCAGCGGACTACATCACCATTGATGTCGCCCACGGCCATGCCAATTCGGTCAAGGCGATGATTGCCCATATCAAACAAAAAATGCCGGCCTCGTTTGTGATTGCCGGCAATGTCGGCACGCCGGAAGCCGTGATTGATCTGGAGCA
>JANOYK010000131.1:0-8341 GCA_031428855.1 Burkholderiales bacterium
CAGCTCTCGGCGCTCAAGTGGTGCGCACGGGTGGCGACCAAGCCAATCATCGCCGACGGCGGCATCCGCGAGCATGGCGACATCGCCAAGTCGATCCGTTTCGGGGCGACGATGGTGATGGTGGGCTCCCTGTTTGCCGGACACGAAGAATCCCCCGGTGCCACCGTCGAAGTCGATGGCAAACGCTTCAAGGAGTACTACGGCTCAGCGTCGGAGTTCAACCAGGGCAAGCGCAGCTTTGTTGAAGGCAAACGGATTCTGGAACCGATCAAGGGCAAGCTGGCCGACACCCTGACCGAGATGGAAGAGGACCTGCAAAGCTCGGTGTCTTACGCCGGCGGCACGCGCCTGATGGACATCCGCAAGGTCAATTACGTCATCCTCGGCAAGGACAATGCGGGCGAACATCTGCTGATGTAATTGGCCCGGGATGCAATCAGCCTGATAGCCGTCCGCACCAAGGGTTTTGAGAGGCATGTCATTGAAACCCTTGCCCACCAACGGTTTCAGGGCGGCGGTCTGGAACACATTCGTATTGCGTCACGCCCGCATGCGCCATGCCCCCGAACCATCGGGCGTGCATCAGGTCAGGTACCGACCACTCCACCATCATTGCGCCGTATCACCACGGTAGCCGAGCGCGGCCGCCCGCCATCGGGCCAGGTGGACGGCACCGCTTCTCCCGGATGCTGAATATTGACAAACAGGGTTTTGGCGTCGCTCGTGAGCACGCAGCCGGCGACTTCGGCACCGCGCGGTGCCGTCATGAAGCGGCGCACTTCGCCGCTGTGCGGATCACACGCGAGCAACTGGTTGTTGCCCAGATTGGCGTAGGGCATCTTGCCAATCGCGCCGCCCGGCACATCGGTCTGAATCCACATGACGCCGCGTGGGTCGAGGTGCAGATTGTCGGGTGAGGCGAAGGTGTCGCCCCTGATGTTGCCTTTGAACTGCGGCTGCGCCAGCGCGGCATCGCCTGCCAGAATAAAAAAATTCCAGCGAAACCGGGTGGCGCCGGCAGCATCCTGCGCCTCACGCAGGCGCAGGATGTGGCCGAAATAATTGCCCGCGCGCGGATTGGCAGGATTGACGCCTTCGCGCGCGCCGTTTGCACCACGCGCGGCATTGTTGGTGCAGGCGATGAACACATCGTGGGTGGCCGGGTTGACGGCGCAGCCTTCCGGGCGGTCCATCCTGGTCGCGCCCAGCAGATCAGCCGCCAGACGGGCGTGGATCAGCACGGTGGCTTGATCGGGCATGCCATTACTTGCCGTCAGCGGACCGTTGCCGTGTGTAAGCGGCAGCCAGGTGCCATTGCCGCCTTCATCAAAACGCGCCACATAGAGCGTGCCGTGGTCGAGCGTGCTGCGGTTAGCCGCCGCACCGCCGGGTTTGGGTGCAGTGGCGGTCACAAATTTATACAGATACTCGAAGCCCTCATCGTCGCTCAGGTAAAACGCGACGCGGCCATCGGTGCCGGTGTGCGGCACCGCCGCCTCGTGCTTGAAGCGTCCCATCGCGGTGCGCTTGACCGGCACTGAGAGAGGATCAAACGGATCGATCTCCACCACCCAGCCAAACCGGTTGGCCTCATTGGGCGTGTGGCCGAGATCAAAGCGCGGGTCGAGCCGGAAGTGCGGGTAGGAGGCGCGACCGATGCCGTAGCGTTGCTGCTCCGATGTCGGCTGGTGGGCTGCGGCGGCACCGAACATCGCCTGAAAGTTTTCTTCGCACGTGAGATACGTCCCCCACGGCGTCCAACCGTTGGCGCAGTTCATCAACGTGCCAAGCACCGCCGTGCCGCTGGCGTCTTGCGCGGTTTTCATGGAACGGTGGCCCGCTGCCAGCCCGCTGATGGCGCAGGGCGTCGCCGCCGTGATGCGCCGTGCATAGCGCGAAGGACTCACCACCCGCCATGCGCCGCCATCGCGCTGTACCTCGACCACACTGACACCGACCGCGTGCAGCGATTTCATCATCTGCTCCGGCCCCCACTCTTTGCCGCCATTGGCATGCAGCAGCGCCTCATCGGTGTATTCGTGGTTGAGCGCAAGCAAACCGTGACCGGACGAACCTTCGATGGGAAAGTAATGCATGCCGTCGTGATGCATGCCCGCCTGCAGCGCTTGATCGTGTGCGCTGTTGGAGGCATCGGGTTTGAACATGGGCGCGCCAGCCGCCGCGCCGACCGGATCACCCCAGCGCAACAGCACCTGCGCGCTGTAACCGGGCGGCACGCGCAGTTCGTCGGCCAGTGATGCTGCGACCGCCTTGAAGCCAAGCAGGCCGCCGCCCGGTGCAAAGACCGGCCCACCGGACAGCGCCACGCCGGACAGACCCGCACCGGACAGACCGGCCAGACCGGTTTTAAGCAGACTGCGGCGCCGTAAAAAAGCAATCGATGAATCCGGTCTTTGCTTCGGCATATGCTGCGTCATCGTTGAGTGCTCCCCGATTCCCTGCTAAAATATTGTTTTGCTGGCGCGTAGCTCAGTTGGTTAGAGCACTACCTTGACATGGTAGGGGTCGTTGGTTCGAATCCAATCGCGCCAACCAATTTTTTCATTTGGCACACTCAGATTTAATCACGCATTGCAAGCACCGGAAGTGAGCGTTATGACACCGCTGACGTACACCGCAGGAGATTTGTTCACCGCTTGAGTGTGCCACCTGGTTCGTTTTGAAGTTTGATGAAAAGGCGTGACTCAAGAGTCCCGCCTTTTTGTTTTTAGGAGTTGGAAATGGTTTCAGTCACGCTGCCCGATGGTTCCAAACGCTCGTATGACAATCCGCTCACCATCGCCGAAGTGGCGTTGTCGATCGGCTCGGGCCTGGCCAAGGCTGCGCTGGCGGGCCGCATCGATGGCGTGGTGGTTGACACCAGCACCCTGATCGACCGCGATGTGCAATTGTCGATTGTCACGGCCAAAGACGCCGATGGCGTGGACGTGATCCGCCACTCAACCGCGCATTTGCTCGCCTACGCCGTCAAGGAGTTGTTTCCCGATGCGCAAGTGACCATCGGCCCGGTGATCGAAAACGGCTTCTTTTACGATTTTTCGTACAAGCGCCCGTTCACGCCGGACGATCTGGCCGCCATCGAAAAGAAAATGCTGGAGCTAGCGAAAAAAGACGAAGCGGTGACGCGCGAAGTGTGGAAGCGCGATGACGCCGTGCAATTTTTCCTGTCCATCGGTGAAAAATACAAGGCCGAGATCATCGCGTCGATTCCGGCGGATCAGGACATTGGCCTCTATCGCGAGGGCAAATTCATCGACCTGTGCCGCGGCCCGCACGTGCCTTCCACCGGCAAGTTGAAGCATTTCAAACTGATGAAACTGGCCGGTGCGTATTGGCGCGGCGACTCCAAAAACGAGATGCTTCAGCGCATCTATGGCACGGCGTGGAGCACCAAGGAAGACCTGGATCAGCATTTGCACATGCTCGAAGAAGCCGAAAAGCGCGACCACCGCAAGCTCGGCACCGCGCTTGATTTGTTTCACATGCAGGAAGAAGCGCCCGGTATGGTGTTCTGGCATCCCAAGGGCTGGGCGCTGTGGCAGCAGGTCGAGCAATACATGCGCCATGTGTATGTGGACAATGGCTACCAGGAAGTCAAATGCCCGCAGATTCTTGACCGCCGCCTGTGGGAGCGCTCCGGGCATTGGGAGAATTACAAAGACCACATGTTCACCACCGCATCGGAAAACCGTGACTATGCGGTCAAACCGATGAACTGCCCCGGACACATTCAGGTTTACAACTCGGACTTGCGCTCGTACCGCGACCTGCCGCTGCGCTATGGTGAATTCGGCCAATGCCATCGCAACGAGACCTCGGGCAGTCTGCACGGCATCATGCGCGTACGCGGTTTCACCCAGGACGATGGCCACATTTTTTGCACCGAGGCGCAGATTCAGGCCGAGTGTCTCGAATTCACCCGGCTGCTGCAGCGTGTCTACGCTGACTTTGGCTTCCACCACGTGATCTATAAGCTCTCGACCCGCCCGACAAAGCGCGTCGGCTCGGACGAGTCGTGGGACAAGGCCGAAAAGGCGCTGTCCGATTCACTCGACGCCTGCGGTGTCAAGTGGGAAGAACTCAAAGGCGAAGGCGCGTTTTATGGCCCCAAGATCGAATACTCATTGAAAGACGCGCTCGGACGCGTATGGCAGTGCGGCACCATGCAGGTCGATTTCAACATGCCGGTGCGGCTTGGCGCTGAGTACGTCGCCGACGACAGCAGCCGCAAAAACCCGGTCATGCTGCACCGCGCGATTGTGGGGTCGATGGAGCGTTTTATCGGCATCCTGATTGAAAACCATGCGGGTGCCCTGCCATTGTGGCTGTCGCCAGTTCAACTGGTGGTCTCGCCAATCACCGACGCGCAATCTGAATATGCCGCCCAAATTCAACAAAGCCTTAAAAAACACGGATTTAGAGCAACTTCGGATTTGCGGAACGAGAAGATTTCATATAAAATACGTGAACATAGTCTGCAAAAAGTTCCTTATCTTCTGGTCGTTGGTGACAAGGAGATGGCAGCAGGCTCAGTGGCCGTCCGGGCCCGGGGCAGTCAGGATTCAGTCGTACTGCCCCTGAACGCGTTGCTTGAGCGTCTTCAGACCGAAGTGCAAATCAAAGCGTAGGCCGTAAATTCTCGGTACCGGGTGGCTTTTTCACAGAATTTGAGGAGAAACTTAAATAGCTCAGGAAAGATCGCAGCGCATCAACGGTGAAATCACCGTGCGAGAGGTGCGCCTAGTCGGACTCGATGGCGAACAATTGGGTGTAGTGCCCATCGCTGTCGCCTTGCAAAAAGCCGAAGAGGCTGATGTGGATCTGGTGGAGATTGCGCCGCAGGCGGAACCCCCAGTGTGCCGCGTGATGGATTTCGGCAAGTTCCGTTATCAGGAACAAAAGCGCACCCACGAAGCCAAGCTCAAGCAAAAGCAGATTCAAGTCAAAGAGGTGAAGTTCCGCCCCATGACCGATGATGGCGACTACAAGATCAAGCTGCGCAACCTGATTAAGTTTCTGGCGGAAGGTGACAAAGCCAAAGTGACGCTGCGGTTTCGCGGCCGCGAGATGGCGCACCAGGAGTTTGGCTTTCAGTTGCTCGAACGCGTCAAGGCTGATCTGGAAGAACACGCGCAGGTTGAGCAGTTTCCCAAGCTTGAAGGCCGCCAACTGGTGATGATGCTGGGGCCGAAGAAAAAAGAGCTGCCGGTTGCCAAGAAAAAACCGGATGCCGCGCCAGCCGGGGTGAAGAGTGCCGAGGCCAAACCGGTCATTGCGCCAAAGCCGGTTGAAGTCAAAGCGGCTGCGGTGGCACTGCCAGCGGCTGCGGTGGCAGTGCCAGCGGCTGGTTGACACGTACCAAGGCGGCACATCGCACTGCAACCGCAAGTGCAGTAACAGCCAGCAGCAGCAAGATGGCAAGATTTATGTAGTAATTCCCAGCAGACGCGGGCAAGCAGCAAGCGTCTGAAAAAAGTCCTCAAAGGGCATCAAAGTTTTTCTCTGGTTACAGGGAAGACCCCTTGTGAGACAAATCAAATGGAGTAGTCATGCCTAAAATGAAAACCAAGAAGAGCGCTGCCAAGCGGCTCTTCGTCCGTCCGGGCGGCACTGTCAAACGCGGCCAAGCGTTCAAGCGCCACATCCTGACCAAGAAAACCACCAAGAACAAGCGTCACTTGCGCGGTACCACCGGCGTGTTCGAGTCCGACATGAAATCGGTCTCACGCATGCTGCCGTACGCATAACCCTTCGTTCACGGTTTTCTTTTATTCAAAGTTAGGAGTCTCACATGCCACGAGTTAAACGCGGTGTAACGGCGCGGGCGCGCCACAAGAAAGTTCTGGACCAAGCCAAAGGGTTTAGAGGCCGGCGCGGTAACGTATTCCGGGTCGCCAAAGAAGCGGTGATGAAGGCCGGGCAATACGCCTACCGTGACCGCCGCAACAAGAAGCGTGTGTTCCGCGCGCTCTGGATTGCCCGTATCAACGCAGCAGTGCGTGAACACGGCATGACCTACAGCGTCTTCATGAACTGCCTCAAGCGGGCCGAAATAGAAGTCGATCGCAAAGTGCTGGCCGATCTGGCGGTGCTGGACAAACCGGCGTTTCTGGCGCTGGTCGAGAAGGCCAAGAGCGCACCAGCCGCTGCCGGTGCTGCCGCAGCGTAAGTCAATACGATCCGGACCAAAAGGCTGCGCGTCACACCCGCAGCCTTTTTTATTGAAAGCCGAGTGACAGAATGCAAGACCTGAATGCTCTCGTAGCGGATGCCCGCAGCCAGTTTGGCGCGATCAGCGACAGCGCCAAACTGGAAGAAGCCAAGGCGCGCTTTCTGGGTAAAGCGGGCAGCCTGACCGAATTGTTGAAAGGCCTGGGCAAGCTCGCAGCGGACGAGCGCAAGACCGCCGGTGAGCGCATCAACGCCGCCAAGACTGACATTGAGGCTGCACTGACCTTACGGCGCGAACAAATTGCGCACCACAAACTCGAAGCCAAGCTCGCAGCCGAAGCACTCGACGTGACGCTGCCCGGGCGTGATGCCGGGCGCGGCGGCTTGCACCCGGTCACGTTGAGTCAATCGCGCATTGAAACCATTTTTCATTCGATTGGTTTTGAGGTGGCGGACGGCCCGGAGATTGAGACCGACTGGTACAACTTTACTGCGCTCAACAGCCCGGAAAATCACCCGGCACGCTCGATGCAAGACACGTTTTATGTCGACGGCAAAGACAGCGGCGGCAAACCGCTGCTGCTGCGCACCCACACCAGCCCGATGCAGATCCGCCATGCGCGCATGCACGTCGAAAAGTACCGAGGCGCGGCGGGCATGCCGCCAATCAAGGTGATCGCGCCAGGTCGCACTTACCGGGTCGACTCGGATGCGACCCACTCACCAATGTTTCATCAGGTCGAGGGCCTGTGGATTGATGAGAACGTGAGCTTTGCCGATCTCAAAGGCGTGTTCCTCGATTTCATGCGCACCTTTTTTGAAGATGACAACATCACGGTGCGGTTCCGCCCCTCGTATTTTCCGTTTACCGAGCCATCGGCTGAAATCGATATTGCGTTTTCCAGCGGACCGATGAAAGGCAAGTGGCTGGAGGTATCCGGCTCCGGCCAGGTGCATCCGCAGGTAATACGCAACATGGGTCTTGATCCCGAACGCTACATTGGCTTCGCGTTCGGCTGCGGCATTGAGAGGCTGACCATGCTGCGTTATGGCATCAATGACCTGCGCCTGTTTTTTGATGGCGACATGCGTTTCCTGCAACAGTTTAACTAGCCAGCATCTGCTATGAAATTTTCCGAATCCTGGCTGCGCAGCTTCGTCAATCCCGCCCTCTCCAGCGCCGAGCTGTGCCACGCGCTGACCATGGCCGGTTTGGAGGTCGAACACGCCGAGCCTGCCGCGCCGCCATTCGAGGGCGTGGTGACTGGCGAAATCAAGTCGTTCGGGAAGCACCCGAATGCGGACCGCCTCAATGTCTGCCAAGTGGATATCGGCGCGGCTGACAGCGTGCTGCTCAATATCGTCTGCGGCGCGCCCAACGTGGCGGTGGGCATGAAAGTGCCGTGTGCCCTGGTGGGCGCACAACTGCCGCCCGGCGCTGACGGCAAACGTTTCGAGATCAAGCGCGCCAGCATGCGCGGCGTCGAGAGCGAAGGCATGCTGTGCTCGGCGCGCGAACTGGGCATGTCGGACGATCATTCCGGTCTCTTGCCATTGCCGGCCGGCACACCAAATGGCAAAAACGTGCGCGCCGTGCTTGACCTCGACGATCACGTCATTACGATCAAGCTGACGCCGAATCGCGCCGATGCCTTATCTGTGCATGGGGTCGCGCGTGAAGTTGCAGCCTTGACCGGCGCGCCCCTCACGGTGCCGTCATGCGCCCCGGTGGCGGCAGCGATCAACGCGCGTTTGCCCGTCGTGGTGCATGCCAAGGACCTGTGCGGGCGCTTTTCCGGACGGCTGGTCCAAGGGGTCAATGCCAAGGCACCGGCCCCGCAATGGATGAAAGACCGGCTGGAGCGCTCCGGCCAGCGTTCGATCTCGGCGCTGGTAGACATCTCCAATTACATCATGCTCGAATTGGGGCGGCCCTCGCATATTTTTGACGTAGACAAAATCAGGGGCAGCCAACTCGATGTGCGCTGGGGCGTCAAAGGCGAACAGCTCACGCTGCTCAACGGCCAAACCGTTGAAGTGGACGAGTCGGTAGGCGTGATCGCCGGCGCCGGCGGCGTCGAAGCGCTGGCCGGCATCATGGGTGGGGACGCCACCGCCGTCAGCCTCGACACCACCAGCATCTTCATCG
>JANOYK010000132.1:0-4424 GCA_031428855.1 Burkholderiales bacterium
TCGGCACCACCCGCTCAGAGCCAAGGTAGGTCAGTGTGAGCATGGCTCCGGCTGATTTGCCATCGGCGTCCAGCATCAACGGCAGCGCAGCTTTGCCGAGCGCAGCGAAGCTGTAGCTCGAAATGTCGTGCGCAATTTTGAACGATTCGCGCGACACGCCGCTCATGAAATCACCCTCGATCGAATCACGCGGCGCAAAACCGATGGCATGCACCAGACCATCCAGGCGCGGCCAGGTTTGTTTCAGGCCATCGAACACGGCGGCAATCTGCGCGTCGTCCGCCACATCGCAAGGAAAACACAAGGTCGAGCCGAAGCCGGCAGCGAAGCCCTTGATGCGCTCCTCAAAGCGTTCGCCCTGATAGGTAAACGCGAGTTCAGCCCCTTCGCGGTGGCAGGCGCGCGCGATGCCGTAGGCAATCGAACGGTTCGACAACACACCTGTAATGAGGATTTTTTTACCAGCCAAAAAAGCCATTTTTGCTCCGGAAAACGTGAGGATAGGTGAGGATGCAAGGAATGCTCACATTATGCCAGCGCGTGCGCAGCACTTTTGCCCGCTGCGTGCGCGAATGCGTCAACCAGTCTCTGTATACTTTCTGCCATGACCACTCCACTGCCCCCTCTCTCCGCGCTCGACAGCGACACCTCAGCGCTGGCTGAACTTAACCCGCTGCCGCGTCTCTTGATGGGGCCTGGCCCGATCAACGCTGACCCGCGCGTGCTGCGCGCCATGTCGGCGCAATTGCTCGGGCAGTTCGATCCGCAATTCCGGCGCATGATGAAAGAGACCATGCTGCTGTACCGGCGTGTGTTTGAGACCAGCAATGACTGGACTTTCATCATCGACGGCACCGCGCGCAGCGGGATAGAGACCGTGATGGCCTCGGTGGTGGAGCCGGGTGACCGCGTGCTGGTGTGCTCGTTCGGGCGCTTCGGCCAGCTCAAAACAGAGATTGCGCGCAGAGCCGGTGCTGATTTAAAAGTGATTGAAGCGCCGTGGGGCACGGTGTTTGCGCCCGAGCAAATCGAAGCGGCGGTCAAAGCATTCAGTCCGAAGCTGGTCGCTATGTGTCAGGGCGATACCTCGACCACCATGCTGCAGCCGCTCGCGGAGATCGGCAAGATCTGCCATCGCTACGG
Source organism: Burkholderiales bacterium (assembly GCA_031428855.1). Lineage (GTDB taxonomy): Bacteria > Pseudomonadota > Gammaproteobacteria > Burkholderiales > JAEUOS01 > CANJDH01. Next base: position 1,144 of record JANOYK010000132.1, read on the forward strand.
TGCCTTGTTGCAGGTGGACGCGACCGCATCCATTGCGGGCGCGCCGCTGCCGGTAGATGCATGGCAGATCGATGCGGTAACGGCGGGATTACAGAAATGTCTGGCCGGCCCCTCGGGCGCAGCCCCGGTCACGCTGAGCGATGCGATGGCGCGGGTGATCTATCGCCGCCGCCACATTGAAGAGGGCGTGCGGCCTGCCAACTACACGCCTGGCGCAGGGCCGGTAATTTCGAGCAATTATTTTGATCTGGCGATGGTGATGGACTATTGGAGCGATGCTGCGCTCAACCATCACACCGAAGCCACCACCATGCTCTACGGCGCGCGCGAGTGCGCGCGCATTTTTGTGCAGGAAGGCCGCGCGGCTGTGTTCAAACGCCACGCCGATGCATCGCGCGCCATGCTCGCGGGTCTGACCGGCATGGGCCTCAAGGTCTATGGCGATGTAGCCAACAAGATGCCCAATGTGACCGGCGTGTATGTGCCTGATGGCATCAGCGGTGACCGCGTGCGCAATGCCCTGCTCAACGATTTCAATATTGAAATCGGCACTTCATTCGGCCCGCTGGCAGGCAAGATTTGGCGCATCGGCACGATGGGCTACAACGCGCGTCAGGACTGTGTGCTCACCACGCTCGGCGCGCTCGACGCGGTGCTGGCGGCGGAGGGCCACCGCTTTACGCGCGGGGCGGGTGTGGATGTGGCGTATCAGACTTACCGGAGCGTATCGACGCAGGGTTGACGGATCGGCGCGGCAATGGTGCAGCGGCACGGCGTCGATGAGCCGGCGCAGCTTTAGCGCATCAACGTGGCCTTGGCAAATCGGCACAGCCGTGGCGCGTCAGCCTGCTAAAAAAAGAAATACTGCCGGCAATTTGCCGAGTGCGGCGTCTGAGGCCGCCCCGCTGCGCCACTGCTTGACGGTGCGCGTCAAAATCGATTGCTGCGGCAGAGTGAGCGCCACTGCGCGCGTCAGGCGGGTGTGCTCCGGCAGTGTTGCCAGCAGGGCCGCCCACAACGCCTGATTGCGATAGGGCGTCTCGATCACGATTTGCGTTTCGTGTTCGCGCGCCGAACGGGCTTCGAGTTTTTTAATAAAGTCCTCACGCTGCGGGGACTTCACAGGCGCATACCCGGCAAAGGCGAAGCGCTGGCCGTCGAGACCAGACCCCATCAGCGCGAGCAAAATTGACGACGGGCCGGTCAGTGGCACCACGCGAATGTCGGCTGCATGGGCCAGACGCACCAGTTGCGCGCCCGGATCAGCCACGCCGGGGCAGCCCGCTTCGGCCAGCACGCCCACGTCAACACCGCCAAGAAGCTTGTCCACCAAGGGTTTCAGGGCATTGTCGTCAGGCTGATGGCCAAATTCAAGGATGCTGATCTCGGCCAGCGGTTTGGGCATGCCGATCAGTTTCAGAAAGGCGCGAGCCGATTTGGCGTTCTCGGCGCCGAAGCAGGAGAGGCCGGCCGCGACTTGCCGTACTTGCGGTGGCAGACTCCACGCGAGCAGGTCGGTGCCACCGGGCTGGGAATCAGCGGCACCGGCATCCCCGGTTTTGAGATCACCCAGCGTGGCGGGAATCAGATAGAGCGTACCCAGATAGAGCGTACCGCTGGTCATGCTTTGTGCGCTCAGGCTGCCGCTGGCGCAGTGAGGCTGCGGTGCGCAGTCAGAGGATCGACCCCTTCGGCACGCAGCATGCGCATGAGCGCTATCAAGGGCAGACCGACCAATGCGGTCGGATCGTCACCGCTGAGCTGCGCCATCAGCGCGATGCCCAGTCCTTCAGACTTGGCAGACCCGGCGCAATCGTAAGGTTGTTCGAGGCGCAGGTAGGTTTCAATTTGTTCATCGGTTAGCGCGTGCATCACGACGGCAATGCGCACTATGTCTGATTGCACCCGCCCGGTGGCGGCGTTGACCACGGCAAGCGCCGTGTCAAAAAACGTGGTGTTGCCGCGCATCAGACGCAACTGCGCCACCGCGCGCTCGTGGGTACCCGGTTTGTCGAGAATGGTGCCGCCGCAGTGGGCCACTTGATCCGAGCCGATCACCAAACCTGCTGTACGTGTTTTGGCGACGGCCCAGACTTTAGCGATGGCGAGGCGCAAGGCTAACTCGCGTGGCGACTCAGACGGCAGGGCGGTTTCATCCACCTCCGGCGCAACCGCTTCAAACGGCAGGTGCAGGCGCGCCAGCAGTTCTGCGCGGTAGCGCGAAGTGGATGCGAGAATCAGCGGCGCGGGTGGCACGCTGGTGGTGGCAGTGGAAGCTGGCAAGGGGGCAGTGGGAGGCAAACGAAGGGCAGCAGGCAAAGGTGAGGAATGCGAAGCGCAAATCGGGAGGAGCGGCGCAAATCGGGAGGAGCGGCGCAAAATCGGGAAAAAATGGCAGATACGCGTGAATTACGCAGGGAAAAGGTGAGAATGTTCAATAATTGCAGGGCGATAGATGATGTTACCCGAAGTGCTGCGCGAAGCCAGGTGCAAACGCCGGGCTGCCTGGCTGAGTCAGCCCCGGTTTTTCACCTAAGGTTTTGACGATTAACACTTATTTGGGCTATAATTTGCGAAACGCCCCGATATTTTTCCGATGGGCGTTTGTTGTTTTTGACTGATTTTGACTGACTACTGTGGCTTAAAACCGTGTCTGACGCTTGGCTCATTGATACGCGCCGTGTGGCCGAGCGCGGCGAGCGGTTTGAGCGGCAACTGACAACTGCCGATCTGCCGCGTTTGCGCAAGGAATGCACCAGCCGGTTTGATCCGGTCGCAGTGACGGTGCAAGGGGTGTTTACGCCGTATGGCAAGCCCGGCGTGAGAGTGACGATGCGGGCTGATCTGCGGGTGCCGTGTCAGCGTTGCCTCAAACCGCTGCCAGTGGCGCTCGCGCCGGTTTGTGCCTTCGAGTGGGTGGCGGCCGAGGCCGAGCTTAACTTGCGGGACGAAGACGACGAGTGGGATGCAGTGCTGGCGGGGGAGCAATTTGATTTGTTGCCGCTGCTCGAAGATGAGTTGTTGCTGGCGTTGCCGTTCGCGCCAGCTCACGCAGTATGCAAGCCGGGGGTAGCGTTTGAGGCGGGCGAGAAATTGTCCCCATTCGCCGCGCTGGCTGGCTTGAAGGCGTTGAAGTAACACGCCAAAGCGAAGTGTTGAGAAGTGTTGCAGGGTTTTGTGTTTATTTTTTGAATCGAAGGAGTAGATCATGGCAGTCCAGCAGAACAAGAAGTCCCCGTCCAAGCGCGGCATGCATCGCGCGCATGACTTTCTGACCAACC
>JANOYK010000133.1:0-6421 GCA_031428855.1 Burkholderiales bacterium
AGTCGAGCGCGAAGCGTTTCAGGAAATGGACTACCGCCGCATGTTCGGCCAGATGGCGAAATGGGTCGCGCAGATCGACCGCGCCGACCGCATTCCCGAGTATGTGAGCCACGCGTTTCACACTGCCGTGTCGGGCCGCCCTGGCCCGGTGGTGCTCGCGCTGCCCGAAGACATGCTGACCTCAATGGCGAGCGTGGCTGACGCGGGTTGCTTCAAAACTGTGCAAGCCTCGCCCGGCGCAGCCGACATGGACCGGCTGAAAGCCTTGGTGGGAGTGGCTCACAGGCCGATGGTCATTTTGGGTGGAACCGGCTGGACGTCGCAGGGTATCGGCGATTTGCGCGCCTTCATTGAAAATTTCGACTTGCCTGCGGGTTGCTCGTTCCGCTTTCAAGACTTGTATGACAACCGCCTGCCCAACTATGTGGGCGATGTCGGCATCGGTATCAATCCGGCGCTGGCCAAGCGCGTCAAAGACGCCGACGTGATTCTCGCCATCGGCGCACGCTTAGGGGAAATGACCACCTCGGGTTACACCCTGCTGACGCCGCCGGTGACGCAGCAAACCCTGATTCACGTCCACAACGACCCGAACGAACTCGGGCGGGTGTACCAAGGCGAACTGCTGATCGCTTCGGGCATGAACCAGTTCGCCGCCGCCGCGCGCGCACTCGGCAAACCGGATGCGCCGAAATACGTGAATCAAACCCGCACTGCGCGCGCCGATTACGACGCCTGGCAATCGAGCGCCTACAAAGGCATGCCCGGCAAAGTCGAACTGCGCGACATCATCCGCGTGATGGAAAACACCTTGCCCGAAGACACCGTGTACACCAACGGCGCAGGCAACTTCTCCGGCTGGCTGCACCGCTTTCACCGCTACACCGGGCACCGCACCCAGTTGGCACCGACCGCAGGCTCGATGGGCTACGGCGTCCCCGCCGCCATTGCGGCAAAGACCTCAGACCGCACCCGCACCGTGGTCTCGTTCAACGGCGACGGCTGCTACATGATGAACGGGCAGGAGCTGGCGACAGCGGTGCATCACCAGCTCAACGTCATCTTCATCATCGTCAACAACGGCATCTACGGCACCATCCGCATGCACCAGGAGCGCGACTACCCCGAGCGCGTGCATGGCACCAGCTTCACCAACCCGGATTTCGCCGCGCTCGCACGTGCGTATGGGGCGCATGGCGAGACCGTGACCGAGACCGCGCAGTTTGCCGATGCATTAAAGCGCAGTGTGGCAAGCGGCTTGCCGTCGGTGATCGAAGTCGTGATTGACCCCAATGCCATTACCACCCAGACCACTATCAGCGCGCTGCGCGAGAAGGCGTTGAAGCAGCGCGACGGGAAGGCGGCGAGTTTTAATTAACCGCCTGGCACTGCGGCCCTGTTTGCCTTCGCCTCAAGCTCACCGCAAGCCCGCATCAACTCATCAAAATCGGGCGCATCGCCCAGCATGACCTGATCGGCACGCATGCGCGCGTAATCATCGGCCAAAGCGGCGCGCGCCTCACCGGTGGGCACTATGTTCAGATGCCCGTGCGCGGCGGGTTGATAGTTGACGACCGCGCCAGCGCTGTCTTTTTCAACAAAGAAGAACGACTTGTGCTGTGCCACTGAGGCGGCGACGGTGCGGTCTGCAATCGCCGCAGCGAAATAATCACTGCGCGCGATGGCAGCCAGGCCGTGCCAGTGGCGCGCGTAGCGCTCACCGCGAATGCGCCCTTGTGCGCAGTAGACATGTGCGGCTGTGGCTTTTTCCCAAAACGTGCGCCCGACACTCATCACCAGAGGTGATGCAGCAGGAAACGAGACATTCGGCACCTGCCCGTCCATGTCGCAGGTGATGGGCATCGTCTGATGCGGCGTGCCGGTGGCACGGCCGCCGAATTCGAGCACCACCACCGGCGCGACATAGCCGGTGCCGAAACCGCGGGATGGATAGCGCAACAGCAGCTTGCCATCCTCTGCGCCGCTCAGGTCGAGTGTGGCATCAAGCCGTTCACGCATCAGTGCCGCCTCGATCACAGGCCGCACGCTCGAAGCGATCCACAGCGGCAAACGCTCGCGCACTGCGCGGCTCCACTTGTTGGCCTGGCTGCGGTTCGCGGGCAGCGCTGCGGCACTGCCGCTCATCAACTCACCGATCAATTGGCGGATGTCATAGGTCAGGTCAATGTCTTCAGAGAAACGGTCAATCACCTTCCAGGCTTTGGACAGGGAGGTGCCGCCCTTGAATGTGAGGCCGGTGCGCAGCGGCGAATCAAATAACACGCCGAGCGTCCAGACCACCCATACGTCTTTTTCGAGCAGATGCGCCGGGCGGCCCGTGTTGGCGCGCACCTGCTCCAGGACTTCGCGCTGGTCGTCCTGGCTCAGCGACAAAAAAGGTTCTGCCGCAGCGCCGGGGGATTCAGGCACGCACTGGTTCCATGCTCACGCCTGCCCCGGCACCCGGCTCGATGCCGGCTTCCAGCCCCGCTTCCAGCCCCGCTTCCACCCCCGCTTCCACCCCAATGGCGCGCGCCATCCACGATGGCAGTGCAGCGCGTGCGGATGCCAGCGCTTGCCATTCGGAGGGCGGCAGCGTGCGATGCAACGCCGCCAGTGATTCGGCCGCGTGTGGCTGCCCCATCCACGCCAGGGCACGCACTGCCGCGCCGGCCGGCCGGCTTCCCAAAGCAAGCATCCAGCGCGGCGCGTGCTTGACCAGCACTTCAGAGCGGCCCAGTGTGAGTGTGCGGGTGCGCCCCGAGGTCAGGTAAACCTCGCGGATCGGCACTTGCCGGGTCAGCCCCAGTGCATTGGCAGCGGACGCGCCGTGTGCGGCCATCGCTTCGCCATGTTGCGCGGCCAGCGCGGCCACGACTTTTTCTGGTGCAGGCGGGCGCGTGCCGAAGCGGCCCGAGACCGGCGTTACATACATGCCGCTGCCAGCGCGCAGCAGCCGGCCCTGTTTGGTCAGCCGCGAGAGCGCCTGATCGACGGCGGCACGGCTGCCGAGATGGAGAAATTGCTTGGGCGAAATAACGCCTCCCTCAGACAGGGAATGGGCATGCAGCAGAATGGTTTCGGGCAGGGTGCGCATAAAACAGCTCCATTTGTCAGAATTATATCATGTTTTCTGACATTTGACCTGAACCAAACCGCAACCGGTGTCTGTTAACCAGCTGCTTGTTGGGTATCCAGCCTGCTGCCCGGCCCTACTGGGCCGGCTTCATGGCGCGCGCTACGCGGTGAGCGTATGCGCCGCGACACCCCATCACACCAGGGTTTTGGTCTCCAGCACCCGGTAGCGCTGCGCCACGAACGCGCTATCGACCAGCGTGCCATTGCCTGACGGGTTGAGCCCCGACACATGGAAATCGCTGAACGGCGCTGACTGGTTCATATACACCGGCCCGGCGAAGTTGATGCACAGCGTGGTGCCGGTGGCACCGAACGCCTCTTCCGCAGCGGCGCAGGTGTCGGCGTCGGTGGAGTAGAGCATCGCCGTGATGGCACCTTTGTCGCGCGCCAGCATGGTGGCGCGCGTAAGCGACTCAGCGGTGGTTTCGCACTCGACCAGAAACAGCACCGGCCCGAACCATTCGTTCATGTAGACATCGGTCTGGTCAGCGCGCACCCGCACCACCAGCGGCGTGCGCACTTGGGCACCGGGAAAGTCCGGGTGTTCCAGCGTTTTCGATTCGACCACCACATCGCCCAGCGCAGCCGCGCCTTCGATGCGCGCATCGTATTCAAACGCGCGCATCATGCCGAGGAAATCACAGGCGCGCGGCACATCGCTCCACATGCGCTCGAACGCCTGCGCCAAATGCTCGTCAAACTCGGTGGCGGTGAGCTTGCCGGTGGCGGTGGTGATGCCCTCACGCGAGGTGAACACCACGCGCGGGCTGGTACACATGCGCCCGGCAAACATCGACGCCGACAGCATCAGGTTGCGTACCATGCCGGCAAAATTGGCGGTGCTGTCGATCACCACCGGGTTGACTGCCGCGCCTTCCACATACACCAGTTTGCCCTGCGCATTCTCGCGCAGCCACTGCACAAACTCCGGGCTGCCGGTGTAGTCAATCAACTTAATCTCAGGCCGTGCGGCGAGCGCCTGGGTCACCGGCCGCTCCAGATCATCGACCACCAGCATGATGAGGTTGGGATCAAACCCGGCTTCCTTGAGAAAGTGCCGCGCCACGCCGACTGTAATCGCCAGCGGCAAAATCGCATGCGGATGCGGTTTGACAATCACCGCGTTGCCGGTTATCAGGTTGGCAAAAATGCCGGGGTAGGCGTTCCAGTTGGGCAGGGTCGAGCAGCCCACCACCAGGCCGACGCCGCGCCCGGTCACGCGAAACGTTTTTTTGATCCGCACCGTGTTCGGGCCTTCGGTCTTCTCCCACAACACTTCGGCCGGGATCGAACCCATCTCCTGATACGCCATCGCTACCGCTTCAAGCCCGCGCTCCTGCGCGTGCGGCCCGCCCGACTGAAACGCCATGTTGAATGGCTGGCCGGTGGTGTGCATGGTGGCGTAGCCGATCTCGAAGCTGCGCACATGCAACTGATGCAAAATTTCCAAGCACATACCGGTGCGGCTATCGACATCGACCTTGGACCAGGCCTCACGTGCGCGCACCGCAGCCGGCATGATCGCGCTCAGATTGGTCTTGGGATATTGAATGCCCAGTTCGATCCGGTACGGCGATTCCTCACTGCCGACGCGCTCGCCGACGCCGGGCTGGTCCAGATAAAAATACGAATTGCAGTAGTTGTCAAACGCCTCGCGCCCGTCTGCCTGCACCACCTCGTTGAAATCGGCGATGCGGTCCGGATAGGCCGAAAACGCGCCACGGGTGGCGGTCGCCGCGATGGCCAGATCGAGCAGGCCGCGATGGCGGTCAAACAATTCACTGGGCATGCGTGCATCTCCCTTGTTATTGAACAGCACCCGGTGTGAGCCGGTCACAGCCGGTGTGAAACCGGGGCAGTGTGGCTGGGTAGTGCGGCTGCGTGCAAAATTCTAACCGGTTTGGGGTATTCTTTTTGCCCCCTCTTCTGGCTTATCCTCTCTTCCCTTCCCCCTTCCAGCGACAGCATGAGCGAAAACCAGCACCCGGGCAGCCACCCTCACGGCATTGGCAACAGCGTCCTCCTCGGCATCAGCGGCGGTGTCGCCGAAATCACGCTGAACCGGCCAGACAAACTGAACAGCTTCACGCGCGCCATGCACGCGGAGTTGCGCGCGGCGATCAGCACCGCCCGCGCCGACACCTCGGTGCGAGCGATCCTGCTCACCGGGGCCGGGCGCGGGTTTTGTGCCGGGCAGGATCTGGCTGACACGGTCGATCCCGCCACCGGCAAGCCGGCCGGCGTCGGCAACACCCTCGAAGAAAACTACCACCCGCTGGTTCACACCCTGCAAGAGTTGCCGCTGCCGGTGGTGTGCGCGGTCAATGGCGTTGCCGCCGGTGCCGGCACCAGTATCGCGTTTGCTTGCGACATCGTGCTGGCGGCACGCTCAGCCAGTTTCATTCAGGCGTTTATCAAGATTGGTCTGGTGCCCGATGCCGGCAGCACCTATGCGCTGCCGCGCCTGGTGGGCATGGCGCGCGCCAAGGCCCTCGCCATGCTGGGTGACAAACTCGACGCCGAAACGGCGGAACGCTGGGGCCTGATCTGGCGCTGCGTGGACGATGCGCAACTGATGGGCGAGGCACGCAAGCTGGCCAGCCATCTCGCCACCCAGCCGACCCGCGCGCTCGGCCTCATCAAGCAGGCGCTGCATGCGTCACCCGGCAATACCCTCGCCGCGCAGCTCGCGCTCGAAAGTGATTTTCAGGCCCGCTGCACCCAGTCCAATGATTTCCGCGAAGGTGTCAGCGCCTTCCTCGACAAACGCAAGCCGGTGTTCAGCGGGAGTTGATGCGTGCCAAGAACTGCCCAACAACTGCCCAACAACTCGCCGAAGCCTGCGCCGCCACACTCTGGCCGCCTGACACCTGCAGCCAATGGCTCGGCATGCAACTCGAAGAAGTGCGCCCCGGCTATGCGCGCATCAGCATGAAGGTGCGGCCCGAGTTTCTCAACGGCGACGGCATCTGCCCGCCACAACCCGCCCACACCAACGGTCTCCAGCCCCAGCCCCGTCAAAAAACTGTCCGGCCACTGCGCTTACTTTGCCCCTGCGCATATTTTCTTGACGCTTGACCCCGCCGCCATGAAAACCTTTGCACTCGACCCGATTGAAACAGCCAGCAGCGACGAACTGCAAGCGCTGCAACTGACGCGCATGCGCGCCTCGCTGCAGCGCGCTTACGACAAGGTGCCGCATTACAAAAACAAATTTGATGCGCACGGCGTCCACCCGGACGATTTGAAGACCCTCGCCGATCTCGCCAAATTTCCGCTCACC
>JANOYK010000134.1:0-2656 GCA_031428855.1 Burkholderiales bacterium
CGTGGCGACCGAAAAACGCCTGCCCCAATTCCCCGACGTGCCGACCTTCAAAGAGCTGGGGTTCAACTGGGTCGATGGCGGCTACCGCGGCGTCGCAGTGCCCAAGTCGATGCCCGAGGCACAGCGCAAGCAGGTGTCAAACCTGTTCGCGCAATTGAACGCCGACCCCGAGATGCGCAAGCGCAAGACGGCAGCCGGGTTTGAACTGGTCGATATCGACTACGAACACATGGGCGCGTTTTTGAAAGAACGCACAGCGGCGTATCAGGATGATGCCAAGCGGCTGGGCTTAATCAAATAGGCATACCCGGCTACAAGCCTTGTGCCACAACGGTCTTGGCGGGTTTTGACCGGTCTTTCCGCAGCACCGGTGTGGCTGATGTGCAGTTGGCGGCGCAGGCTTTAGCGCCTGCTGCCCGCCGCCAGCTGCATCAACGCGCCGGCATCGGGCGCGCTATCGAGTGACCATACCGCCTCGATCAAACGCCCGGCATCGCAGCCCGACTGCCCGTAGCGGCATAACTCTTTGAGTTTATCTTCAAGGTCACGGTCTGACAGCGGATTGCCGAGGCTGCCGCGCGCGTGCGCAATCGTGGCGCTGCGGATGTTTCCTTCGGGGTGTCCGCCGGGTTGTCTGCTACTGAGGGTCACGCTGATCTGCACGCCATCCATCGTGATGGCGTCATCATCGGTCATGCGCAGTGTCGCGCCGAGCGCCTGCACATCAGCGCGCGCCACTGCGGCATCGCTGAATTCATCCAGACCGGCGCGGCCTGTGAGCAACGTGATGGCGGCGGCATGCTGCGCACTCACTTGCGACTCACGCCCGCTGCGCACGCCCGGCCGGTCAGTGCGCCGCCGCAACAGTGGATGGCCACGCACATCGATGCGTTCGATCTGCGCTGCATCGAGCACGCCACCGGGTGTGCCATCAGCGAGCAACGCCGCGCGCAATGCAAGGCAGGCGTCGATCACCGGGTTGAGCACCACGCCGCACGGGTAGGGTTTGTAGGTGTTGGCCATCAACTCCCAGCGGCTGCCGAGGTCTGCCACCAAGCCGTTGAAATCCGGTTGATCGCAGGTGACGTTGAGAAAACCGTATTTGCCTTCGAGCGGTGCATCCGGCCCGGTGAAATCGTCCTGCGCCAGCAGCGCCGCGAGCAGGCCATTGCGCGCGGCGTTGCCGACGCTGGTGCTCTTGGCCATGGTGCCGAGTGTCTCTACCAGCCCGCACGCCTGGTTGGCTGCGCTGCCAAAACTCCACGCGAGTTGCTGCGCGCTCAGCCCAAGCACACGGCCCGCCGCCGCAGCAGCACCAAACACGCCGCAGCTCGATGTGATGTGCCAGCCGCGTTGATAGTGTCCGGGCGAGACCGCATTGCCAATCCGGCATTCGACTTCGACTCCGAGGATGAAGGCGAGCAACAGTTGGGCACCGCTGAGCGGTGCCGCCGCCGGCCTGGTTTGCGCAAGCGCGAACAGCACCGGGGCCACTGGCGCAGTCGGGTGGATCACGGTCGGAATGTGGGTGTCATCAAAATCAAATACGTTGGCGCACATCGCGTTGAGCATGGCGGCATCGAGCAGGTTGCTGCGCGCGCCCCGGCCGATGATGGTGGCCGGGCCGGCGGCAGCGGCGGTATCAACCGCGGTATCAACCGCGGCACCCGCGCCTGCGCGGCGCAGCACCGACGCTGCCTTGGCGATGGTGCTGTCGTTGCAGCCGCCCAGCGCCACCGCAAAAAAATTCATCAACGAGCGTTTGGCCTCGTGGCGCACATTCGACGGAATGTCTTCCCAGCGCCATGTGTGGACAAACCCGGCAAGCGCACGGGTAACGGCAATCGGGTTCGATGGTTCAGACATGGGATCTGTACTTCTCGCGCGGCAGCGCAGGGTGGTTTAGTGTGATGCGGGCGGCGTTGTAGTCGGGGTGGTAACCGGCGCGCCAACCGGTGCAGCAACCAGCGTCGCCACCGGAGCGCGCCGCCCCAGCGCCACCACCGCGACAACCGCAACCGCGAACAGCAGCATCATGAGGCTGATGGTTTCGTCCACCAGCAGCGCCGAGAGGGTGAGAGTGAAAAACACTTGCAACAATTGCACCTGCGACACCCGCGCCACGCCGCCCAGGTCCAGGCCGTGATACCACGCGAAGAAGCCCAGGTACTGGCTGAAGACTGCCACATAGACAAAGCCGGCCCACGCACTCCACGGCACCAGCGAAAAATTGGTGTGGGTAGCCGCAGCGGCGGTCAGCGGCAGCAACACCGGCACGCTGATGAGCAGCGCCCAACTGATGGTCTGCCAGCCGCCCAGCTCACGCGTGGCACGCGCGCCGGCCGCGTAGCCGATGCCGCCCAGTATCACCGCACCGAGCAGTGCGAAGTCGGCGGCATGCAGTGCGCCTGCGCCCATCGTCAGGGCGAATGCCACCACCAGCGCGCTGCCGGCCATGCTGGCAAGCCAGAACGCGCGCGACGGCCGCTCATGGTTGATGACGGTGGCGGCAATCGCGGTGGCGAGCGGCAGCAAGCCCACCACGATGGCACCGTGCGAAGCCGGCACGTAACGCATCGCCCACGAGGTCAGTGCCGGAAAGCCGAAGATCACGCCACCGGCAGCAATCAATAGCCACTTCCACACCGCGCCACGC
>JANOYK010000135.1:0-5939 GCA_031428855.1 Burkholderiales bacterium
GCCTCGACCATCGGTGCCGACAGCTTGTCAAACACCGCGTAGTGCGGCGTGCGCAGATGCGCTTCGAACGCGGCGAGGTTGTCGTAGATTTCATACAAGAAAATCCGTGTGCCGTCTTGCGGATCGGCGCACACATCAAACTGGCTGCAGCCAGGTTCATCCGCCACCGATGTGCGCGCATTGATGGTGATGGCCTCGCGAAATGCCGCAGTGTGTTCAGGTTTGATTTTGAAGTCGACAACGATGACATACATGTCCTGCTCCTTCGGGTGTGGAAAAGTTGATCCGGCGTGGCAACACGTATCAGCCGAGCGCCGCGATCACCGCGCGTGTCACGGTGCCGGTGCCATCATTGCCGCCGATGTCTGCGGGCTTGACCACGCCGCGCGCGAACACACTATCGACCGCCGCCTCAAGCGCCTGTGCGGCCTCGCTCAACTTCGGTTCATTGTGACGTTCGCCCAGCCATTCGAGCATCATCGCGCCCGACAAAATCGTCGCCGTCGGATTGGCCAAGCCCTTGCCGGCAATGTCAGGCGCGCTGCCGTGCGAGGGTTGAAACAGGCCATGCTTGTCGCCGATGTCGGCTGAGGGCGCATAGCCCATGCCACAGATCAGGCCCGCGCCGAGGTCGGACGTGATGTCACCAAACTGGTTTTCCATCGGGCACACGTCGTAATCCCACGGTTTGCGGATCATGTTGAGGCTGTAGGCATCGATGTAGCAATGATCGGCAGCGATGGCGGGGTAGTGTTTGGCACGCTCGTAAAAAATCTGATTCATGAAGGCCATGCCGAGAAACACATTTGATTTGTCGACGCAGGTGACCTTGCCTTTTTTCGGATTACGCTTTTTGCGCGACTCGGCGAGACGAAACGAAAAATCGAACAGGCGCTCGCAGCCGTTGCGGGTGATTTCGCCGATGTCATGCACGGCTTCATCGCCGCTGGCACTCTTGCCCATCACGCTGCGGCCGCGCGCGTGAAACCAGCCCTCGGTTGATTCACGCACGATCACAAAGTCAATGTCTTTGGCGCGCGCTGACGCCAGCGGCAGCGGCAGACCGGGAATAGCGCGGATCGGGCGCACACCGGCGTAGAGATCGAGTGCGACACGCAGGTCAAGTTGTGGCGCAATCTCGGTGCCATCGGGATAGCGGATGTCGGGCCAGCCCATCGCACCGAACAAAATCGCGTCGGCCTTTTTGCTCGCTTCCATCGACCTGTCTGGAAACGCGGTGCCGGTGTCTTTGTAGTGGTGCGCACCGCCGGGGCGGCGGTCGTAATGCAGCTTGAATCCGTGGCGCGCTTGCACCCGGTCAAGCACGGCGAGAGTGGCATCGATCACTTCGATGCCGATGCCGTCGCCTGGGAGTACTACGATATTGCAGTCAGTTTTCATGAGAGTCCTGTAAGAAGGGGCGGGTGTTTGAATGGGTTCAGGCGGTGTCTTACCGTTACTTACCAGCCTTGATCCAGGCCAAGCCATCACTGGTTTTGCCCTTGGGCCGGTACTCGCCTGACACCCAGCCGTCATAGCCCATCTCGTCGATCAGCTTGAACAGGTAAGGATGATTGATCTCGCCCAAGTCCGGCTCATGCCGCTCCGGCACGCCCGCCACTTGAATGTGACCGACGCCCTTGAAATACTGCTTGAACTTGATCGCGAGGTCGCCCTCAACAATCTGGCAGTGATAAAAATCCATCTGCACCATCACGCGCACGCTGCCGACGGCCCTGGCGACATCGGCGCAAATCGCGTGCGCTTCGTCTTGCCGGTTGAGGAAGAAACCGGGAATGTCGCGCGTGTTGATCGGCTCGATCACCAGGATCAAATCGCGCCCGGCGATCTGCTGCGCGGCCCAGGTGAGATTCTTGACATAGGTGGCACGATGTTCTTCGCGCGTTTTGCCCGGCTGCATCAGGCCCGCCATCACATGCAGGCGCTTGTTGCCGAGCACAGCTTGATAGGTCAGCGCTTTCTCGATCGCGGTCTTGAACTGGTCCTCACGCCCCGGCAGCGAGCCCGTGCCGCGCTCGCCCTTGTTCCAATCACCCGGCGGGCAATTGAACAGCGCCAGCGTGAGCTTGTGCTCGTCAAGGCGCGCCTTGATATCGGCAGGCGCAAAATCATAAGGAAACAAAAATTCCACACCCTTGAAACCATCCTTGGCGGCAGCGCCAAAACGGTCAAGGAATGCATGCTCCTGATACATCATCGAAATATTGGCGGCAAACTTGGGCATCGCAAAACGCTTTCAAAAAAATGCCGGCGCTTGGTGTCCGGCGCAGAGAATCACGCTGCCGGTGAACCGGTCAGCGCGGCTTCAGGATCATGGCTCAAAACAATTGCCAGGGCACCACATCAAACGCGTAGCCTTCGCCCTGCCGGCGCAGCCGCCCGATGCCAGGGAAGAGCACATGCGCGCCCGCAATCGGAAAGCCCTCGGACACAGCCATCTCGAAAATTGTCGTGAGCGACGCACCAGCAGCACCGGCGAAGACGAAGCTGCGGCGGGAGGGATGAAAGGTTTGTTGCATCAGATCTCCTCGGAAGAGCTGCGGCGTGTTGTGCGGCGGGTTGTGCAGCGGGCTGAGCAAAATGGCATCTGAAAAATGGCACTTACGCCAATTCCATTGTCGCGCATTCTTCCCCACCTGGCGGCGCGCATTGATATTCTGCGCACCAGTCCGGTAGCGGATTCGGGGGTCTGCCGTCAAGGTCATGCCGCCATGCTCAGCGCCCGCAGCGCGAGCGAGGTGCCGCTCACCACCAGCAGCACATGCACCACATGGCGGATCTGGGCCGGCTGCATGCGGGAGTGCAGACGCAGGCCGAGCATCAGCCCGCCGGCCATGAACGCCAGCAGCGCCAGCGCGGCCGTGCCGAGCGCCATGTTGAGCAGCAACCCAGCTGCCGCAAACACCACAATCCGCACCACCACACTGATGGCGATGATCGTGCTCATGGTGGCGCGCATTGCGCCCGGATCGTGAATCCGGCGCGAGACATAAATCGCATACACCGGCCCGCCGGTGCCAAACAGTGAACTGCCGATGCCGCCCAGCAGCGCCAGCGGCGCGCCCCACCAGCGCGCAATGCCGCCCGCCACCCCTTTGTTGCGCACCAGGCTGATGAGCGCATAACCGGCCACAAACACCCCTAGCGTCAGCATCAGCCAGCGCTCCGGCGCGGCTTTGAGCAGGTACGCGCCCAGCGCCATGCCGGTCAGCATGAAGGGCAGCATCCAGCGGATCTCTCCCATGTCACGCGCCTGCGTGGCTTTGTTGGCGCGCATCATGATGGCGGCGGCAAAATCGAGCAGCACCAGGAGCGGCACCACAAACTTGAGCGGCAGCAATTGCGCCAGCACCGGCACGATGATGATGGTGGCACCGAAGCCGCTGATGCCGAACGCCACATAGCCGGCGAACACCACCAGCGGCGCGACCACATATACCGCCAGGGAAAATTCCATGCGCCGATTCTACTTGGCGCATGGCGCGATGCGGCTATTCCCCCCGGATGCCCGCGGACGCCCGATGCTTGCGCCGAAACTGATTGGTTCGCCGCCGCAGCTTATTTCTTGCGCCGCTTCTTGACCGCAGCGGCCAGGGTTTCGAGCGTTTCCACGCTGTCGTCCCAGCCAATACACGCGTCGGTGATGCTCTGGCCATAGGTGAGCGCCGCCGGGTCGTCGCGGCCGGCGGTGAATTTCTGCGCACCGGCCTTGAGATGGCTCTCGATCATCACGCCGAAAATCGCCTTTGAGCCGCCCGCAATCTGCGCCGCAATATTCGCCGCCACGCTGATCTGGTTTTCGTGTTTTTTCTCGCTGTTGGCGTGCGAGCAATCGACCATCAGGCGTGGCAGCGCCTTGGCCGCTTCCAACTCCTTGATCGCCGCTGCCACACTCGCGGCATCGTAGTTGGGGGTTTTGCCGCCGCGCAAAATCACGTGGCAATCCTTGTTGCCGCGCGTCTCCACCGTTGCCACCTGGCCGTTTTTGTGGATCGACAGAAAGTGGTGCGGCCGCCGCGCTGCCGCAATTGCATCGAGCGCAATTTTGACGTTGCCATCGGTGCCATTTTTGAAGCCAATCGGCGCTGACAGTCCTGATGCGAGTTCGCGATGCACTTGCGATTCAGTGGTGCGCGCGCCAATTGCGCCCCAGGCAATCAAATCGCCAATGTACTGCGGCGAGATCACGTCGAGAAACTCCGAGCCGGCCGGCATGCCGTCGCGGTTGATCCGCACCAGCAAATCGCGTGCAATCCGCAGACCCTCGTTGATGCGGAAACTCTCGTCGAGGTGCGGATCGTTAATCAAGCCCTTCCAGCCGACCGTGGTGCGCGGTTTTTCAAAATAGACCCGCATCACGATTTCGAGTTCACCGGCAAAGCGCTCGCGCTCGGTCTTGAGCTTGCGCGCGTACTCTACCGCAGCGGCCGGGTCGTGGATCGAGCATGGGCCGATGATGACCAGCAGGCGATCCGAATCGCCATGCAGCGACTGGGCGATGCGCTTGCGCGTACCGGCTACCAGGCTCTCGACCGGCGTGCCTTCAATCGGGAAAAATTTAATCAGGTGTTCAGGCGGCGGCAGAGGCATGATGTGTTTGATCCGTTCGTCATCGGTGCGTGAGGTGCGGTCAACCGGCGCGGTTTGATATTCGGTGCTCATGGCAATCTCCCTGGTGATGAATTAAAAGTTGCACTGCAAAACTTGCAAAAAACACAATCAAAAAAAAACCGCCGGTAGTTAACCGGCGGTTTTTCGAGAATCTGTTTTAAACGCGAATGCTTGATCTCTCTACTTGGCTCGCCGGGGGCTGAGGTAGGTCCAAAAATAGAGGAAAAAGCAAAAGCGCTGTGTCATGGCCGCTGTGAAATGATATCTGGGACGCAAAAAAATGAACCGGCACTATACACCATCGTCAGCGCGCCGGCCGGTGAGGCGGTAGACCTGGGTCGCGCCCTTGCCCTTCAACTGCACCGTGCGCGGCTCCTCAAACTCGAACTGGCTGCGGATACGCCGCCAGGTGGTGGCGTCCATCTGAATCAGCCCGGGTGTGCTGTCACCGGCGATGCGGCTGGCGATATTGACGGTATCACCCCACAGGTCGTAAATGAATTTCTTGGTGCCCAGCACACCCGCCACCACCGGCCCGGTGCCGATGCCGATGCGGATATCGAGATGCTGGCGGTTCACCACAAAGTCGGTGGCGAGCACCCGGCGCATGTCGAGCGCCATGTTGGCAATGGCAGCCGAATAATTGGCTTCGCTGTCGCCATGGTTCAAGCCGCCGGCCACCATGTAGGCGTCGCCGATGGTTTTGATCTTCTCCAGCCCGTGCGTTTCGGCAAGCCCGTCAAACGACGAAAAAATCCGGTTCAGCATCGAGAAAATTGCGTTCGGCGACATGCCCTCAGCAATTTCAGTGAAGTTGACGATGTCGGCAAACATGACTGTGACATCGGCAAAACCATCGGCGATGGTGCCTCCGCCATCGTGTTTCAGGCGCTCGGCTATCGCGCCGGGCAGGATGTTGAGCAGCAGCCGCTCGGAGCGCTCCTGCTCGGCTTGCAGGTCTGCATGCGCCTTGTCGGCCCGCGCCTGCGATTTTTCGCGCTCCACGGCGGCAAAGCGCAGCAGGAAATAGACCAGGCTCGACACCGCGATGAAATTGAGCGCGAAGAAAATCATGCTGATGCGCAACTGCGGCGGCGAGATCACGGCCGTGCCCGCCAGCGTGCTATCAGCCGCAGCCGATGCGGCGATCAGCACCACGTAGGCGACAAACCAGGGAATCGATTCACGCGCGCTGTACAGCAGCACCGCTGCCACTGGCGCCAGCAGGCCCCACAGCACGATGCCGCTGGCCGACACAAAATTGCCCAGGCTCCACTGCAGCACAAACGGAAAAAACAGGAACAGCA
>JANOYK010000136.1:0-1648 GCA_031428855.1 Burkholderiales bacterium
CCCCGCCCCCTGCCCCCCGCTCCCTCTCTTCCTCGCCATTCTCCCGGCCCGTGCGCATTCTGATCCTCGACGCGTCGCCTGCCCTGCGTGACCAATGCCAGGCGTGCATCGCCGCGCAATGGCCAGGCGCAGCGGTGGAAGCACGCGCGCTGGAGCCGCCACAACGCACGCGCGCACGCGATGGCCCGGGCGAATGGCAGCGTTACGACGCGGTGTTGCTCGACCATCACGCCGCCGGCCACACCGGCATTGAGTGGCTGCGTGCCTGCAAGAATCGCGCGCAAGTCTTGCCGCCGGTGATCCTGTTGTCTGACGAATCGGGTGAAGACATCGCCGTGCAGGCGATGAAACTGGGTGCCGCCGACTACCTGCGCAACGACAAGCTCACGCCGGCGCGCCTGATTGACGCCATCAGCGAAGCAATTTTGGAGCGGGCGCGCCAGCATGACCGCGTGCTGGCGCGCGCGCGTCTGGCCGACCGCGCATCGGACAGCATGACACTGCCGTTCGCGCAGGACCCCGGCAGCAGCACCGCGCCAGGCGCGTATCAGGCGGTCGGCGTGCGTGACGCCACACCCGCTGCCGGCCTGCACACGGAAGCGGGCGGCGCCGGCCCCAACAGCGCCGGCACAGCGGCCATGCCCAAAATCAACGGCTACCGTCTGATGCGTCAGATCGGCGCTGGCGGCACCTCCAAGGTGTTTCTGGCCGAGCGTCTGCCCAAGCTTGGCCGCGCCGCCCCGAGTCCGGCGCAGGTGGTGCTCAAGGTGCTCGATGCGCAGCTGATGGCCAGCGCCTCGATCGAGCGCTTCATCCGCGAGTACCACATCATCTCGGCGGTGCAAAACCAGCATGTCGCGCGCATTTACGACCAGGGCATTACCGACGATCACGTTTACATCGCGATGGAATATTTCCCGAACGGTGACCTGCGTGCGCGCCTGGGCAACGCCGAGCAGCGCAGCGCCGGGCCGCTGCTAAGCTCGATGCAAACGCTGCGGGTCGTGATGCAGGTGGCGCGCGCGCTCGATGCGGTTCACAGCGCCGGCGTGATCCATCGCGACCTCAAGCCCAACAACATCATGTTCCGCAGCGGCGAGCAGCTCGCGCTGGTCGATTTTGGCGTGGCCAAACTGAACGGCGAGAACACTCTCTCCGCCACCGGCGGCGGCCTGCTCGCCACCCCGCTCTACATGAGTCCGGAGCAGTGCTTAGGCCGGCCGCAGGATGCGCGCAGTGACCTCTACAGCCTCGGCGTCATGCTCTATGAAATGTTCACCGGCCGGCGTCTATTCGAGTCTGACAATCTCGCCGCCATCGCGTTCTCGCATGTGCATGGCGAAGTGCCGCCACTGCCGCCGCATCTGGCGGGTTATCAAACCCTGATGGACCGCCTGCTCGCCAAAAATCCGGACGGCCGGTTTGGCTCGGCGCGCGAATTGTTTGCCTACATCGCCTATTGATGCGGGCCAATCGCTGGCTGCGCGCAGCACCCGGTTTTCGACCTCAATCTGGCGCAGACCCCGTAAAATAGCCGCATGCGCCAATACCTCGATCTGATGCGTCACGTGCTCGAACACGGCACACCCAAAACCGACCGCACCGGCACCGGCACCCTCTCGGTGTTCGGCCACCAGATGCGCTTTGA
>JANOYK010000137.1:0-2299 GCA_031428855.1 Burkholderiales bacterium
CGCAGTCTGGCCGATGGCATTCTTGAAGATCAAGGCGATGCAGCGCCGCTGGATGCGCATGCGCTGCGGAAGTTGTTGCTGGATGATGAGGGTTAAACGGCGGTAGCCACCCGCTCAAGACCCATTCATGCGCTTCTCTGACGAATGCCCTCTGAAAAGCACATGCACCAACGGTTTCCGGCTATCTTGCGATTTCATGCATCTGCGGGCCGCATGCCCACACGCTGGCCGGTCTTGTCGCAGCGGTAAACGTCACTGACCTGCGGCGGCTGGCGGTCTCAATAACCGCCACGGTTCGACATCGAGCACCTCGGCCAGACGCTCGATATTCGAGAGAGAAATATTCCAGCGCCCGCGTTCGACCGCGCTCACGTAGGTGCGATCCAGTTCCGCCGAGAGCGCCAAATCCTCCTGCGACAACGCCATGTCCACCCGGTGCGTGCGGATGTTGAACGCCACAACCTCGCGCAAGCTTGCGTTGCGCTTGAGAGGCTTGGGTTGCTTGAGCGGCGGCGGCATCCACGCAGAATGCCTATATGTAGAATTTGCTTCTACGGAGTTTGCTTCACGCATATAACTTTTGGAAAGCGATGCTGACCGGCTACAGCGCCAGATTGCTGGTGTACGCGGGTGCAAAACAACAATGCCGGGAGGAGGGATGCGGATTGAATACATCGGACACGCTTTGCCGTCGCGGATGGTCGCCAATG
The DNA here is from genome assembly GCA_031428855.1 of Burkholderiales bacterium. Lineage (GTDB taxonomy): Bacteria > Pseudomonadota > Gammaproteobacteria > Burkholderiales > JAEUOS01 > CANJDH01. The sequence goes on from JANOYK010000137.1 coordinate 711, forward strand.
AGGACATCGCGGCGCTGATCCGCCAGCACAGCGTTCAGTTTGCGCTACCATCGGTGATGTCACTGTTCTCTGCGAACCAGCCATGACCTCGATCACTATCGAATTGCCGGACGATGTCGCACAACGCGCCGCCTCGCTTGGCCTGTTCACGCCGGAAAAAATCAGGGCCTGGCTGGAGTTCGAAACACGGCGCGGTGCGGGCAAAACTCTAGTGGCGTCCCTGGCGCGCATCAGGAATTTACCCGGTGAACCAATGTCGGATAGCGACGTGGCGGAACATCTGGCGCGCGACCGCGGCTGATGCGTCTGGTTCTTGACACCAACGTTGTCATTTCTGGTTTGTTGTGGTGCGGGCCATCGGCGCGTTTGATTGACCTGGTCGCCGAGCAAGCGGTAACCGTTTGCGTAAATCCGTTTCTCGCAGATGAATTGGCTGAGAAGCTGGGTATGCCGAAATTCGCGTCGCGCATTGCCACTGCCGGCATGACGCCAGAAAGATTGTGGGGTCAGTATGTCGCGCTGTGCGAACAGGTGCCAGCGCTCGCGATCACGCGCACCTGCCGCGATGCTGACGATGACAATGTTCTGGCCGCCGCGCTTGCCGCACGCGCTGATCTAATCGTTTCCGGCGACAACGATTTGCGGGTGCTTCGCGTGTTTGAAGGCATTGCCATTGTCAACGCAGCGGAAGCACTGGTGCGGCTTGAGCAGATAGCGGGATGACGCTGCAATTGTTTACACGCAATCGCCCGCTCAAGTCCTGCCGATGCGCCTCTTTGGCGAATGCCTCCTGAGGACCGCACACACCAACGGTTTTCGGCCTACGATAAATTCGGTGCGAGCCAGCGTTCGAGTTCAGCCTTGTCCATGCCGCGCCGCTGCGCCTGGTCTTCAAGCTGATCGGTGCCGATCCGGCCGACGTTGAAGTAGGTCGAGTCGGGATGCGAGAAGTAGAAACCGCTCACCGACGCGGCCGGCATCATGGCGAAACTGTCGGTCAGTGTCATGTCGATATCGGCGCAGTTCAGGGCCTTGAAAAAATCAGCCTTGACGGTGTGATCGGGGCAGGCCGGGTAACCCGGCGCGGGGCGGATGCCGCGATATTTCTCGGCGATCAGATCGTGGTTTTCGAGATGCTCGTCGGGCGCGTAGCCCCATAGTTCACGCCGCACTTTTTTGTGCAGCGCTTCGGCGAAGGCTTCGGCGAGACGGTCCGCGAGGGCCTTCAACATGATCGAGTGGTAGTCGTCGTGCGCGGCTTCGAATTGTTTCAGGCGCGCGTCGATGTTGAGGCCGGCGGTGACGGCAAACAGGCCGATGTAGTCAATGTCGCCGCTCGCCTTGGGTGCGATGAAGTCGGCCAGGCAGCGGTTCGGCGTATTGGACGGTTTTTTGGTTTGCTGGCGCAGGCCGTACCAGGTGAGCGCGACCTGGGTACGCGCATCATCGGCATAAATTTCGATGTCGTCGTCGTTGACGCTGTTGGCCGGCAGCAACGTGACGACGCCGTGCGCGGTGAGCCAGCGGCCGTCGATGAGTTTTTTGAGCAAGGCCTGGCCGTCGCTTTGCACGTGGCGCGCGGCTTCGCC
>JANOYK010000138.1:0-5064 GCA_031428855.1 Burkholderiales bacterium
CATCAGCAACACTTCGAGCAGGCCATAGCTGTCTTTACCGCCCGACACACACACCATCACACGGTCGCCCGGCACGATCATGTTGAAGTCGCCGATGGCGCGGCCGACTTCGCGGCACAGGCGCTTCTCCAGCTTGTTGTCGCTGTAGGCGCGCTTCTGCTCGCGTTGCGTCTGCGGTGCAGCGGGGGATTCGATTGCGGCACTCATGATGGCGGTTCTCGCGGTTCTCTTGGTTCTGTCACAGGTAGATCGAGCGGCCGCCATCGACCGCGATGATCTGCCCGGTGATGTAGGAGCTGCCGGCCAGCAGGAACGCCACCGTGCGCGCGATTTCGTCTTCACCGCCTTCGCGCCCGAGCGGGGTGGTGGCGAGTATGCGCGCGCGCTCCGGTGGCGCAAATTGGCCGCCATTGGTGTGATCGTCCGGCCACAAGATGGCACCGGGCGAGACGCCATTGACCCGCACGTCCGGTGCCAGTTCCAGTGCCAGCGCGCGCGTGAGGCCAGCCAGGCCGGCCTTGGCCACCGAGTAGACCGCGTAGTCCTTCAGCGGCCGCTCAGCGTGGATGTCGATGATGTTGACAATCGCGCCGCGCGTTTTTTTCAATTCGGGTGCTGCCGCCTGGGACAAAAACAAGGGCGCTTTGAGATTGCTCGCCATCAGGTCATCCCATTGCGCGCTGTTGATGCCGCCCAGCGGCGTCGGATAGAATCCTGACGCGTTGTTGACCAAGCCGTCGAGCCGGCCATAAGCCCTGAGAGCCGCACCCACCAACGCTTCCATGCCATCAACGCCGGACAAGTCCAATCCATGCGCCTGTGCGGAGTGCGGCCTGGCGCGGTTGAGCTCGGTCGCCAGCGCCTCGGCCTCGCTGCGCGAGCGGCCATAGTGAATCAGCAGGTTGCCGCCAGCGGCATGCAGGCAACGCACGATCGCCGCGCCGACGCGCTTGGCACCGCCAGTGACCAGATAAGTTTTGTGCTGATGCGAATCGTCCATACCCATTGCCCATGACGCGGCCCCAAAAGATGAAGCCGGTAAGATGCCAATTTTACTGCGACGGGTCGCGCGTACTGCATCGTTGCGGCACTCCTCACAGCCACATTTCCATTGCAGTCTTCCACACTGCGGCCTTCCAAACTGAAGTTTTCCCACTTGCAGCCGTCCACATTGCACCGTTCCGCCGTCTTGCCCGAGCCTGATGCCGCAGCGCGCGCTGCCAGCGCTGCGCTGACGGCGCTGATCCGCGACCAGATCAGCGCGGCCGGCGGCGCGCTCTCGTTCGCGCGCTACATGGAGCTGGCGCTCTACAGCCCCGGCCTGGGCTACTACAGCGGTGGCGCGGCGCGGTTTGGCGCGGCGGGTGATTTTGTGACTGCGCCAGAGATCTCGCCGCTGTTTGGGCGCACGCTGGCGCGCCAGGTAGCCGAGGTAATGGCGCTAAGCTTGCCGGCAGTGCTTGAATTTGGCGCGGGCAGCGGCGCGCTCGCGGCGCAACTGCTGCGCGAACTCGAACAACTCGGCGCGCCGTGTGAGCGCTATCAGATCATCGAAGTGTCGGGCGCCTTGCGCGCGCAGCAGGAACAGACGCTGCAACAGCAGGTGCCGCAATTGGCACACCGGGTGCAATGGCTCGACACCCTGCCCGATGCCATCAGCGGCTGCGTGATCGCCAACGAAGTGCTCGATGCGATGCCGGCCCACTGGGTCGCCTGGCGTGACGGCGCGTTGCTGGAGCGCTGCGCCGTCTGGGGCGGGCACGGATTCACCACGCAGGAGCGGCCTGCCAGCGGCGCGCTGCGCGAGGCGATGGGCGTGCTCGCGGCGGACCACATGCTTGCCGATGGCTACACCAGCGAGATCAATCTGGCGGCGTGCGCGTGGATCAATGCCGTCGCACTGCGCTTGCACAAGGCGATGGTCCTGCTGATCGACTACGGCTTTCCGGCGCGCGAGTTCTATCACCCGCAGCGCCGCAGCGGCACTCTGCGCGCGCACTATCGCCACCACGCGCTTGACGACCCGTTTTATCTGCCCGGCCTGTGCGATCTCACCACCCATGTTGACTTCAGCGCGGTGGCGCTGGCGGCGCAGGCGGCGGAGCTGCAGGTAGATGGCTACACCACGCAAGCACAATTTCTCATCAACTGCGGCATCACCGGCCTGTTAAGTCAAAGCAATCCGGCGCAGATGCGCAGCCACGGCGCGCTGACACAGCAGGCCAACACCTTGTTGTCACCAGCCGAGATGGGCGAATTGTTCAAGGTGCTGGCGCTGTCGCGCGGGCTGGATCAGGGATTGGATCGGGCCTGGCGCGGTTTCGCGTCCGGCAACCGCGTGCATACCCTATGAACCAGTTGAAACGATTAACCCGGTCAAAGCGCATGCATCCATGCTTACCGGCATGCTTACCGGCATGCTTACCGGCACGCTTACCGGCGGCATGCTGGCTGCTGGTGTGTCTGCTGGCCAGCAACGGGCTGGCCCCGGCCCATGCCACCGGGGCTGAAGACCGCAGAGCCGACGACCGCATCCACGCTGCGCGCACCCGCTGGGAGCAGAGCAGCCACGGCGAGATGCTGCGGCGGATTCTGCCGCCAGCCACCGCACCGGCCCAGCTGCCCGAGCCAAAGTCAAGCGGCGCGCGCCTGACCGTGCAGTACTGCGTACAGTGCCACAACCTCGCGCCGCCGGCCATGCACCACGCCGCCAAGTGGCCCGCGATTGTCGAGCGCATGCTGCCGCGCATGCAAGGCAACGGCAACCTCGGAGCAGCCATGAAAGACCTGATGGCCGAGGTGGAAGCGCCCAGCGCGGCAGAGGTGCGCATCATCACCGCCTACTTGCAAAAACACGCGCAAAAGAGCATCGAGCAGTCTGCCCTGCCCGAAGCAGGACAAACCCGCGCCTGGACCAGCTACGTGCAAGCCTGCGCGCAATGCCACATCGCACCCGATCCGAAGCGCTACCGGCGCGCCGAGTGGCCGCGCGTGGTGGCACGCATGGAGCAGCACATGACCTGGATGAACCGGGTCGTCGGCTCGCACGTCAACCCGGTCGAGCCGCAATACCGCACCGAAGAGATCGTGGCCTACCTGCAGCGCTACGCGCGCAAATAGGCGGCTGCGCCAAGACACCGCAACCAGCTGCAACCGGCCCCATGCAGCAGCCGCCACTGTGCCGCGCCGCTCTGCCCAGCGCCCCGCGTTATGCCTTCGGTGCCGGCACGTTCATGCCGCGTACCACGGCCGGCCGCTGCGAGAGCGCATCGAACCAGCGCTTCACATGGGGAAACTCTTTCAGGTCCACCTGATGCCACTCGTGCCGCGCTATCCACGGATAGGTGGCAATGTCGGCAATGCTGTACTCCCCGGCAGCGAGGTATTGAGCGGTAGCGAGATGCTTGTCGAGCACACCATAAAGCCGCCGCGTCTCGTTGTGATAACGCTTGATGCCGTATTCAATTTTTTCCGGCGCGGCACGCATGAAATGGTGGGTCTGGCCAAACATCGGGCCGACCCCGCCCATCTGAAACATCAGCCACTGCAGCGCATCGTATTTGCCGCGCACCGGCTGCGGCAAAAACTTGCCGGTCTTGCCCGAGAGGTACACCAGAATCGCGCCCGATTCAAACATGTTGATGGGTTTGCCGTCCGGCCCGTCAGGATCGGTGATGGCAGGAATTTTGCCGTTCGGATTGATCGCCAGAAACGCAGGCGTGAACTGCTCGTTCTGGCCGATGTTGACGCTATGGCTGCGATACGGCAGGCGGCACTCTTCGAGCATGATGGAAACCTTGCGGCCATTCGGTGTGCCCCATGTGTACAGGTCGATCACGGCTGACTCCTTTGCGGGTGAGAGGGGAAAACGGGCGCTACGCTATCACACCGGCGCAGCCGCGCGCCGGCAGATCGCGCCACACAAAGCGCAGCCTGCCGTCACTTCGCGTGCCGTCACGCTACTTGTGCCGTCACGCTACTTCTTGGGTGCAGCGCCAGCGTCTGCGCCGCCACGCTCGGGGCCATGCTCCTTGCGCCGCGCCGCATGCCCCCCTGTTATGCGGCCGGCGCAACCGGCAACAGGGCCAGCGCCGCCGCAATCGCCGCCACCCGCGCCGCCTTCACCGCCGCTGCAATCGCCTGCGGCTGTTGGTGCTGTTTCGCCACTGCGCCTGCATCGACGCCACGCGCCGCAGTCAGTGCAGCGGGCAAGCGCTGGCCCGCCAGCTTGACCGCTGCGGGCGCACCGGTGGCAAACAGGTGCGCCACTGCGATCAATGACATGAAGCGCGCCTCCTGGCGCAAGCCGTCGGCGCTTTGAATCAACTCTGCCAGCGCGGGTGGGTCCAGCGTGGCGGCAGTGTCCAGTGCCTGCGCGTGACGCAGATACACCTGCGCCAGTTCGCGGCAATCGTTCGGCACGCGCACCCGTTCGGCCAGCTGCGCCAAGCGCGCCAGATCAAATGTGCCGGTGATTGCGGCGAAGCGCACCGGCAGCGATAAATTGAGCGTGGCCGCTTGCGTCAGCGCCGAAAGATTGCGCGCATCCGCGCGGAACGGGGCCAGCTCGGGCAGCGCTTTGGCGAGCACACCGCAGGCGTCGAGCACACGCAACATCTCGACCGGGCACGCCTCCATCAAACCACGCGCAAGTTCCTGCCAGACCCGCTCTGGCACCAGCGCATCGACTTCGCCACTGTCGGCCATCGCGCGCATCAGCGCCATCGTCCCGGGTGCAATCGTGAAGCCGAAGCGCGCGGCAAAGCGCGCGCCGCGCAAAATCCGCACCGGGTCTTCCGCGAACGCCGGGCCGACGTGGCGCAACACTTTCGCCTTGAGGTCATCCGCGCCGTGATACGGGTCGATCAACCCGCCCGCATCATCCACCGCCATCGCGTTGATGGTGAAGTCGCGCCGCGCCAAATCCTGTTCAAGCGTGACATCGGGTGCGGCATGAAACGCGAAGCCCTTGTAACCGGGCGCAGTCTTGCGCTCGGTGCGCGCGAGCGCATATTCCTCTTGCGTCACCGGGTGCAGAAACACCGGAAAATCTTTGCCTACCGG
>JANOYK010000139.1:0-2268 GCA_031428855.1 Burkholderiales bacterium
CAGGCTTGATTACAGACTTGCGCACGAACGGCTCCGCCAGCGCGCGGTCAGTGTGCTTGCTGATTAACAGCTCGCGCACAAAATCAACCGGCAGATCAGGATTTTCCAGCGCAGTCTTGCCGACCAGCGCCCAAAATTCGATCTGTTGCGGAATCGAGCGGCGCTCCGCGCCGGCCACACGCTGCGCGGCGAGATAAATGTCGTCGTTGATGCGGATTGCGGTGCCCATGCCGTCATCTCCATTCGTAGTCAATTGCAACAATTGTAGCAAACCGCATCCACATTCAATTTTCCCGAATTCTTTGGCGGGCGGGTTTGTTCGCGGCATGACGTGCAATATTGCCCGGCGGCGTGATGGAAGAAACGGATTGACTCAACGTCCTCATAAAACTCACTTATTGTAGCATTTACAATATTTGTAATACAATATTCAACAATTATTGTGTATAATTGTTGAATATTGTATATTTAATTTATTAAATGCAACAATCAATCAACCGTTCATTCCTGCTCGAAGACATCCGCATCCGCCTTGCCGAGTCGCCTGTGGTGGCCTTGCTCGGCGCGCGCCAAGTGGGCAAGACGACGCTGGCGGAGCAGGTGGCGGCGGCGTGGGCCGGGCCGTCGGTGGTGTTCGATCTGGAGCATGCGGCCACGCGTGAAGCCCTGAGCGCGACGCCGGAAAAACTGCTGGGCGAGCGCGAAGGCCTGGTGATTGTGGACGAGGTGCAGCGCTTGCCGTCGCTGTTCGCCACCTTGCGCCCGTTGTGTGACGACAAAAAGCGCAAGGCGGTTTTTCTGCTGCTGGGCAGTGCCTCGCTCGATTTGGTGCAAGGCGTGTCCGAAACACTGGCCGGGCGGATTCAGTTGGTGGATGTGGCTGGTTTTTCGCTCGCCGAGGTGGGTGCGGTGGAGCAGGATCGCTTGTGGCTGCGCGGCGGATTTCCGCGTGCGTTTCTGGCTGAGAGCACGGCAGCGTGGGAGCGCTGGATGGAGAATTTCGCGCGCACGTTTTTGGAACGGGATATTCCGGGCCTGGGCACGCGGGTATCGCCGGCGGCGCTGTGGCGGCTCTGGCGCATGCTGGCGCACTTCCACGGACAAACCTGGAACGCCTCGGAGTTGGCGCGCTCGATGGATGCGAGCCCGGTCGCAGTGAACCACTACCGCGACTTGCTGGCTGGCACGTTCATGTTGCGGGTGCTGCCGCCGTGGTTTGAAAATCTCGGCAAGCGTTTGATCAAATCGCCCAAGATTTATGTGCGCGACAGCGGCATCCTGCATCATCTTCTGGGCGTCGGCGACATGCTGTCTCTGCAAACCCACCCGCGCTACGGCGCAAGCTGGGAGGGTTTCGCGCTGGAGCAAACGCTGATCGCCCACGGTGAGCGCGAGGCTTATTTTTACGGCACGCAGCGCGGTGCGGAACTGGACTTGCTGTTGCTGCGGCGCGGACGGCGCTGGGGCTTTGAATTCAAATGCACCGATGCGCCTAAGACCACCAGATCAATGCATATCGCTCTCGATGATTTGAAACTGGAACACCTGTGGCTGGTGTATCCGGGCACCGTGCGGTACCAGATGACGGAAAAAATGACAGCGCTTCCACTGCGGGAAATCAGCAGTCTTGATCTGAAATCAGCCGGCTGACGCCTGCACCAGCTTCAACTGCCCCAGCAGCGTCGGGATCAACTCTGTCACCGTCGGGTGAATATGCACCGCGCGCTGGATGGTGGTGTAGGGAGCTTTGGCATACATGATATCGAGCAGCGAATGCACGATCTCGTCGCCGTTGTGGCCGAGGATGGCGGCACCGAGAATCTCGCGCGTGTCTGCGTCGACCGCGATTTTCATGAAGCCTTGGGTCTCACCCGCCTCGCGTGCGCGGCCGACACGTGTCATCGGCATTTTGGCGGCAAGCACGCGGCGGCCTGACTTGGCGGCCTCGGCATCGCTCATGCCGATGCGGCCAAGCGGCGGGTCGATGAAGAGGGCGTAGCAGGGGATGCGGTCGCTCACCTTGCGCGGGTCGTTGTCGAAGATGTTGGCGGCAACGATCTCGAAATCGTTGTACGACGTATGCGTGAACGCGCCACGCCCATTGCAATCTCCCAGCGCCCACACGCCGGGCACGCTGGTGGCGAGATCGTCACCCACTTTGATGTAGCCGCGTGCATCGGTCTCGATGCCGGCTGCGGCCAGGCCGAGGTCGTGGGTGTTGGGCACGCGCCCTACTGCTGTGAGCAGGTGGCTGCCCTCGACGCTGCG
>JANOYK010000140.1:0-5212 GCA_031428855.1 Burkholderiales bacterium
TTCGAATACCAGGTCTTGTCTTTCTTGAGCGTCTTCTTGATCGAGGCGTAAAGGCACTCCTCTTCTTCGATGGTGGGTTTGGCGATCACCGACAGGTCGGTCTCGGCGCGTGTGCCCAGATGCAGCAGCAGGGTGGCATCACCACCGTCGTCGAGGATCATGTTCGAGTACACCGGCGCACCGCCGTTTTTCCCAGCTGCGGCGGGCCACTCAAAAATGCGGTGGGTGTAATCCCAATACTCGGTCAGGTTCTCGCCCTTGACGGCGAACACCGGCGTGCCATTGACCGCAATCGCCGCAGCGGCGTGGTCTTGCGTGGAGAAAATATTGCATGAAGCCCAGCGCACCGTGGCACCGAGGGCTTCAAGCGTCTCGATCAGCACGGCGGTCTGGATCGTCATGTGCAGCGAACCGGTAATGCGCGCGCCCTTGAGCGGCTGCTGCTTGGCGAATTCTTCACGAATTGCCATCAAGCCCGGCATCTCGGTTTCGGCAATGGCAATCTCTTTGCGGCCCCAGGCGGCCAGCTTGAGGTCAGCTACAACGTAGTCTTTCTTGGCGGGGAATTTAAGTACGGCGCTCATCTCGCGCCCTCCTTTCAATGGTTTGAAAATGGAAGTGGGCGAGCGCCGTTGCAAGAGACATCCCAAGCCTGACCGCCTCTGCTGTGTGACTGCTAGAGACGGCTGCAACGCTCCTTGGGAGAGGCAGGATTATAACGTGCGCCGCTACCGATAGTGGCATTTTTTGCTGCTTGCGCGACGCGGCTTGGCGTGGCTGCGTGCTGCCTGCACAGTGCATACTTCATCACTCTCGAGGCCACTCATGCACACTCTCACCCGCCGTGAAATCATCCTCGCCGCCATCGTGCTGTTGGTGCTGGCGGCGCAGCCGTTTTTGCCGCATCTGCCGCAGAGCCAGGACTATCACCACTTCTCCGACACGCGCTTGCTGCTGGGCGTCCCCAACGCACTCGACACCCTGTCGAACATTCCCTTCATCATCGCCGGTGCCGTAGGCATTGTGCTGATATGGATGGGGCGCTTGCCCGCCCCCACTTCAGCGCTGGGCGCGATGAGTCTGCTCACGTTCGCAGGGCTGATCGCGACCGGCATCGGCTCAGCCTGGTATCACATGCAGGTGCCGCCGAATGACGCGGGGCTTGCGGTGGACCGCTACGGCATGGTGATCGCGTTTGCCGGCATTCTCGGCCTTGCCGCCGCCGACAAGGTGAGCGAGCGCGCGGGTTGGGCGATGGGTTGGCTGGTGCTGGTGGCCGGGCCGTTCGCGGTGTGGTGGTGGACGCAGGCCGGCACCATCGCGCCCTATGCGGTGCTGCAATTTGGCGGCATGGCTCTGCTGGTGTTGATTTTGTTTTGGCGCAACGATCCCGCCAGCGGTACATCCGGTACACCCGTCACACCCGGCACATTCAGTCCGGCCGGGCAGCGCGCCGGGCCAAACTGGGGCTTGCTGATCGGCGCCTATGCGTTGGCCAAAGTGCTCGAAGCCGCCGACGCGCAGATTTGGGAGATCACCTTCCACACCGTATCCGGGCATCCGCTCAAGCACATCGCCGCGTCCTGCGTGGCGTTAGCGGTGATCGTGCCGCTCTATCGGCGCAAGCCCGCCTAGGCGGCGCGACAGGTTGGCGGAAAAATGCTGCTGCGCCGCCATTCGACGGCACGCCAGCGCACGAGTCTGCAACAATCACTCTTTCGCAAAGTGAGGCAGGACTTCATCATGGCAACAACTTCACCGCAGTCAGTGGTGCAGGCTCAGCTCGACGCCTACAACGCCAAAGACATCGAACGCCTGCTCTTGACCTACGCGCCTGATGCCGAGCAATACGTGCTGCACGGTGAGCGGCTGGCCCAAGGCCGGGATGAAATGCGCGCGCGATTTTTGTTGAGATTCGCTGAGCCGAATCTGCATGCCCGTCTGTTGAGCCGCTCTGTCACCGGCAATGTGGTGGTCGACATTGAGAGCATCACGCGCGATTTTCCGGAAGGCACAGGCACACTTGAATTGCTGTGCATCTACGAAGTTGGCGATGGCCTGATCCGGAAGGCATCGTTTGTGAACGGCGAGAAGGTGATCGCTGCCAAATGACGTAGCCAGGCTCGCTGCAGCCATCAAGCCGCTTGCGTTTGACGACGCGCTCGCCGCTGCTGGCAAGATGCGCGGGATGGCGCATCGTGTTGACGAAAAGTGCCATATACGTCACATTGAGTACATGACAACGTACGCATCCATAGTTCACACAAGGCGCAAGATATTGGGTTTGTCTCAATCCGCATTGGCGCTAAAAGCCGGCCTATCGCGCGCGACCGTCAACCAGTTTGAGCGGCAAGGCGCCGACATCGGACTGGAGGCGTTCGGACGCCTGCTCGGGGCCTTGGGATTGGTGATGAAACTTGAGCCAGCGAATGAAGTGGTGGTGAAGGATTGGGCTCAATTTGAGACCCAGCGCCGCGCTAAATTGTTGGCCGAATTGCGGTTGGCCGAGCCGCGCGCGGCACCGGGGCGGAGCGTACGTGGACTACGTTCTCCCAAAGTACCGGGGGTGACATCGAAGGTGCTCCATTGGGGAAAGCTCTAACAAGCGCTGAGTGGAAAACTTTTTGAGTACCACCCTGTCATCTACCGACCCGACGCATTTGATTGCGCAACTGCATGCGGACGGCAGGCTCGATGGCATATTGGTGCTGGGTATCCGTGCGGCGTTTAGCCGCCCTTCAATTTGGCAAACGCCGACGCCATAGCGCTGTTGGGCGGTGGAGCGGATTGTGATGGGGTGCGGCCCTGAGAGGCCCTATCCATGCGGTTTCCAGGCCGCATGCCGCCAGAACCCGCTCCTGGAGCGCCTCTTGAAGCATCGCGCCCGGTGCTCGCTGGCCCGCTGCGGTCTGCCGGGGCATCACTCATGCGCATGGTCAGTGCAATACGCTGGCGTTTGGGATCAACCTCCAGCACCTTGACCTTGACGATCTGCCCGGCCTTGACCACTTCACGTGGGTCTTTGACGAATTTTTCGGAGAGGGCCGAGATGTGTACCAAGCCATCCTGATGCACGCCGATGTCGACAAACGCGCCGAAGTTGGCGACGTTGGTCACAGTGCCTTCGAGCACCATGCCCGGTTTCAAGTGCGCCATTTTGCTCACGCCTTCGGCGAACGAGGCGGTTTTGAATTCGGGGCGTGGGTCGCGGCCCGGTTTTTCCATCTCTTTGAGAATGTCGGTCACAGTCGGGATGCCGAAGCGCGCGTCGGCATACTTGGCCGGCTGCACTGCCTTGAGCACGCCGGGTGCGCCCAGCACTGAGGCGATGTCGCGATCCAGATCGCGCAGGATGTTTTGCACCAGCGCATAGGCTTCGGGGTGGACGGCAGACGCGTCGAGCGGGTTGTCGCCCCCCATCACGCGCAAGAAACCGGCGCACTGCTCGAATGCTTTATCACCCAGACGCGGCACTTTTTTCAATTGCTCGCGTGAGGTGAAGCGGCCATTGGCATCGCGGTAGGTGACGATGCCGGTGGCGATGCCGGCACTCAAACCGGCCACGCGTGTGAGCAATGGCGCGGAGGCGGTGTTGACATCGACGCCAACGCGGTTGACGCAATCTTCGACCACGGCGTCGAGTGCGCGCTGCAGTTGGGTCTGGTTCACATCGTGTTGATACTGGCCGACACCAATCGATTTGGGGTCGATCTTGACCAGCTCGGCCAACGGGTCTTGCAAGCGCCGCGCAATCGACACCGCGCCGCGAATCGATACATCGAGATCGGGAAATTCTTTGGCGGCAAATGCCGAGGCCGAGTAGACCGATGCGCCCGCCTCTGACACCGTGACTTTGGCGATGTGGGTGGCCGCTGAGCCCGCCGGTGTGTTACTTGGTGCATGCTGACGAATCATCTCAATCAAGTCGCCCGCGAGCTTGTCGGTCTCGCGCGATGCGGTGCCGTTGCCAATCGCGATCAACTGCACGTTGTGTTTGACGCACAGCGTGCCGAGGGTGGCGATTGCGCCATCCCAATCGCGGCGTGGCTCATGCGGATAAATCGTTGCGGTGTCGAGCAGCTTGCCGGTGGCGTCGATCACCGCCACTTTGCAGCCGGTGCGCAAGCCGGGGTCGAGGCCGAGAACAGACTTCGGCCCGGCGGGTGCTGCCAGCAACAGGTCTTTGAGGTTGGCCCCGAACACGCGTATCGCTTCGGCTTCAGCGCGCTCACGCAGGCCGCCCATCAGGTCGGTATCGAGATGCAATGAAATCTTGACGCGCCAGGCCCAACGCACCGTGTCGAGCAGCCAGCGGTCTGCGGCGCGGTTTTGTTGGGCGATGCGAAAGCGCTGCGCAATGCGGCCTTCGCAGGCGTTGTGGGGTGCATCCCAGGCGGGTTTTTCTTCTTCGCCCGGCAGCACCAGGGCGACATTGAGCATCTCTTCACGGCGGCCGCGGAACAGCGCGAGGGCGCGGTGCGACGGCACGGTTTTATAGGTCTCGCTGTAATCGAAGTAATCAGAGAATTTTGCGCCAGCCTCTTGTTTGCCCTTGGCGACTTTGGCGCAGACCATGCCGTTGTCAATCAACTGGGTGCGCAAGCCCTGCAGCAGGTCGGCGTCTTCGGCGAAGCGCTCCATCAAAATCTGGCGCGCGCCATCGAGTGCGGCTTTGACATCGGGCACGCCGGCGTTGTCCGGGTTGTTGTCGAGCGGGTCGAGCTTGAATGGCGCGCACAGGAACTTGGCGGCCTCTGTCTCTGGCACCAGCAGCGGGTTGGCCAGCAGCGCATCGGCGAGCGGCTCCAGGCCCGCTTCTTTGGCGATCTGCGCCTTGGTGCGGCGCTTTTGTTTGTAGGGCAGGTAGAGGTCTTCGAGGCGGGCCTTGTCGGCGGCGAGCTCAATCGCAACGCGCAACTCCGGGGTGAGCTTGCCCTGTTCATCAATATTGGCGAGGATCGCCGCGCGCCGGTCTTCGAGTTCCCTCAGATAAGCGAGACGCTCTTCGAGCAGACGCAACTGGTTGTCGTCGAGACCGCCGGTGACTTCTTTGCGATAGCGCGCGATGAAGGGCACGGTCGCGCCTTCGTCGAGCAGGGTGACGGCGGCGGCAACTTGCGCCGGGCGGGCCGCGAGTTCAGTGGCGAGGCGTTGTTCGATCGGGGGCAGGGGCATGACGAATAAAGGAGGGATAAAGGAACCGGCCGGGAGA
>JANOYK010000141.1:0-6299 GCA_031428855.1 Burkholderiales bacterium
CTCTTGTAGGTGTAAGTCCTACCGTAAGTTGGTCACGACGAACGAAGCGAAGCGCAACTGCATGAGGGTGACCGAGTGTGGGGAGGAAGCGTGGAGCGAAACTGCGAGCCGATGAACAAGAACCGTATAGAAGGCGCTGCCAAGCAGGGCGAGCGGGCGACATTCCGCAAAGCTCTCGTGACCAAGGCGAAGTGGCGTAGATGCGGCGGTTGTGCAGGGAAGGAGTGCGTTCTTACCCGGGGAGATCTCGCCTCATGGCTGAAAGGCCGACATGGCAACATGGAGCGAGAAGTCAGCAGAGGCCGTAGTAGCTGCCGGTAAGGAGCGAAGGGCCAAACGAGGAGAAGTGTTCAAGGCCATGTCGATGCAGCAAGCAAGGCGTCAGATGCCCGCGACAGCGGGGCGGGCAGGAGAGGTGCACGGTGAAGCCGGGCGCGAACCTGCCAGCGACGAAGCGAGCCGCACGCGACAAGAAACCGAAGACACAGGGTCAGCGCTGCCCAATACGTTGTTGGGGGCCGTGCTGACGAGAGAGAACCTGCGGCAAGCGTACAAGCGGGTGCGGGCCAACAAGGGAGCAGCGGGGGTGGACGGACTGGACATTGACCAGACTGCCCGCCACCTTGTCACCCACTGGCCGGCGCTGCGAGAGCAACTGCTGCGGGGGACGTACCGGCCCAGCCCGGTACGACGGGTAACGATACCGAAGCCGGACGGAGGCGAGCGCGAGCTTGGCATTCCGACGGTCACGGATCGGCTGATCCAGCAAGCGCTACTGCAGGTGCTGCAACCGATACTTGACCCGGCATTCAGCAAGCACAGCTACGGCTTTCGACCGGGAAAGCGAGCCCACGACGCGATACTGGCGGCGCAGGGATACGTCCAAACCGGCCGGAAGATTGTGGTTGATGTTGATCTGGAGAAATTCTTTGATCGCGTCAATCACGACATCCTCATCGACCGCCTAAGGAAACGCATCGACGATGCCGGGATCATCCGGCTGATCCGAGCCTATCTGAACAGCGGCATCATGAGTGACGGCGTAGTGCTCGAACGGTATCAAGGCACGCCGCAAGGCGGGCCATTGAGTCCGTTACTGGCAAACGTGATGCTGGACGAAGTCGACAAGGTATTGGAGGCGCACGGCCATTGCTTTGCCCGCTATGCCGATGACTGCAACGTGTATGTGCGCAGCCGCAAGGCAGGCGAGCGGGTAATGGCACTCTTGCGGCGCTGTTACGCCAGGCTGCGGCTCAAGGTCAATGAGACCAAGAGCGCGGTGGCCAGCGTCAAGGGACGCAAGTTCCTGGGCTACAGCTTCTGGTTTGCCAAGGAAGGTGTCAAGCGCAGGGTGGCCGACAAGCCAATGGCAACGTTCAAGCAACGGATCAGGCAACTGACCCGGCGCTCGGGCGGACGCAGCATGGCGCAGGTCATCGAGAGGCTGAAACCTTACCTGTTGGGATGGAAAGCCTACTTTGGGCTGGCGCAAACACCGAAAGTCTGGCGCACGCTGGACGAATGGTTACGCCACCGGCTCAGGGCAATCCAGCTCAAACACTGGAAGCGAGGCAGCACGATCTACCGGGAATTGCGCAAACTCGGCGCGGCTGAGCAGGTCGCCAAGCGAGTGGCGGAAAACTCGCGCTGCTGGTGGCGCAATAGCAATGGCGACATCAAACGCGTGCTCACTATCGCCTATTTCGACCACCTCGGCGTACCCCGTCTCTCATGACCTCAACTTCTCGAACCGCCCGGTGCGGACCCGCATGCCGGGTGGTGTGGCAGGGGTGGCTGCGATAATCGCGGCCCCCCTATGCCGATTTTGTGGCACGTACGCGTATTCCCGCGAATTGCGCTTGCCAGCCCGCGTCTGAAGTTTCATTTCCGCGAGTGGCGATCATTCCGGTGATGGTGCTTTTTTCGCAGGCACCACCCCGCTCAAGCCCTGTCCATGCGCTTCTTGACGGCATATCGGCTGTGAGGCGCATCCACCAATGGTTTCAGGCCCGTCTTTGGATCAGCATACTGCCGAACGGTGATTGATCTCAATCACTTCCACCACGACGAAAATGAAGATACACCGGGCTTTTTGCCCTGATCGGCACCTGCGAAGGCTGCTGACGAAGGCTGCCCTGGGCTCGCTGTTGCTGAACCTATACTGATTGGTATATTATTAATACTTGATAGAATATTTCTTTATTTCCACGGTTTTTTTCCCACCGCTTGTTCTTTGCCTGCCTCTCCATGAACGTCCCTCCCCTCGCCGGCCTGCGCATCCTCAGCCTCGCCGAGCAATACCCCGGCCCCTACGCCACGTCGCTGCTGGCCGATCTCGGCGCCGATGTAATCCTCGTCGAGCGCCCCGGCAGCGGCGATCCGTCGCGCCGGCATGGCGGGCATTTCGAGTCGCTCAACCGCAACAAGCGCTCGGTGGCGATTGATCTCAAGAGTCCGGCAGGCAAGGCGTCATTTCTGGCGCTGGTTGATAGTGCGGATGCGGTGATGGAGGGCTTCCGCCCCGGCGTGATGACGCGCCTGGGTTTCGATGCGGCGCAGTTGCGTGCGCGCAAGCCGTCGTTGATTTACGTGTCGGTGTCATCGTTCGGACAGAACGGACCACTCGCCGCGGTGGCGGGGCACGACCTGAGCGTGCAGGGCGTGGCGGGGCTCATCAACGTGCCGCTGGGCAAAGAAGCGGAAACACCGTTGCCCTGGCTGCCGCTGGCCGATGTGGCTTCGGGCATGTTCGCGGCGATGGCAGTGTTGACCGGTCTGGTGACGCGCCAGCGCGATGGCGCGGGCAGCAACACCGATATCTCGATGCTCGATTCGCTGGTGTCGTGGATGGTGCCCTTCGTCGTGCCGGCCATCAACAACATGCGCCCCGCGCCCTTGCCGCCCAAAGACCCCGGCTACGGCGTGTTCGCCACCAGCGACGGCCGCCAGATCACGCTCAGCATCGCCGGTGAAGACCACATGTGGCGGGCGCTGTGCAAATTGCTTGAGATCAACGAATTGGCCGCTCTCACCGAAGCGCAGCGCGTCGACCAGGCGGCCCAGGTCAGCCCCAAGCTGCGCGCAGCGGTAGCGCGCCATCCGGCAGACTGGCTGGCGCGTGAAATGGAGGCCTTGCAGATTGCGTTTGGCCCGGTGCTCTCGTTGAGCCAGGTGCCCGAGGGCGCGCAGGTGGTGCATCGCGGCTTGTTTGTGTCAGTGCCGCGCGCGGCGGACGACACCACATCCCACGCTGCCGCGGTGACAGCGGCGAGTGCTGCCAGCGGCTATGCGGTGCCGCGTGACGCGATTCGCCATGTGCTGCAACCGATGATGATTGAAGGCATGCCGACACCGGTGCGCCGCAATGCGCCTGGGCTGGGTGAACACACCGAAGAGATTTTGCGCGAGTGCGGCATCGACCCGGCTACCGTGTTGCCGCGCAATGCTCCCATGCCCACGCGCGCCGCCACCTGAGCGTCTGAGCGCCTGAGCGCCTGAGCGCCTGAGCGTCTGAGCGTCTGAGCGTCTGAGCGTCTGAGCACATTTTCTTTTTTTTCCACCAAATCACCCATCTGCCATGATCCCCCGCACCCTGTTTGACGCTGACCACGAAGTCTTCCGCGACACCGTGCGCCGCTTTGTCGCTGACCACATCACCCCGCATCACGCCGAGTGGGAAAAAGCCGGCCAGGTGCCGCGAGCACTCTGGCATGAAGCTGCGAAGCTCGGTCTGTTGTGCTGCAACGTGCCCGAACAGTACGGCGGCATGGGTGGTGATTTTTTGCACAGCACCATCATCATGGAAGAGATGGCGCGCGCCGGTGCCACCGGCATCAGCTTCTATCTGCACTCCGACATCGTTGCGCCCTACCTGGTCGAATTTGGCACTGAGGCGCAGAAGCAGCAATGGCTGCCGAAGATGGCGGCCGGCACAGCAGTAGCCGCACTCGGCATGAGCGAGCCATCCGGCGGCAGCGATGTGCAAAACATCCGCACCCAGGCGATCCGCGATGGCGATGATTACGTTATCAACGGCCAGAAAGTGTTCATCACCAACGGTCACAGCGCCGACTTTGTGCTGCTCGCGTGCAAGACCAACCCGCAAGCGCGTGCCAAAGGTGTGAGCCTCATCATGGTCGAAACCGATCGTGCCGGTTTTACCCGTGGCCGCAAGCTGGAGAAAGTCGGTTGCAAGGCGCAGGACACGTCCGAGTTGTTTTTTGCCGATGTGCGCGTGCCGGCCACCAACCTGCTCGGCACCGAAGGCGGCGGCTTTGGCATGTTGATGACCCAGCTCTCGCAAGAGCGTCTGCTGCAAACCATCCGCGCCGTCACCAGCGCGGAAGCGGCGATCCGCTGGACGCTCGACTATGTGGCCGGGCGCAAAATGTTCGGCCACACCCTCGCCGATTTTCAGAACACACGTTTTGCGCTGGCCGGTCTTCATGCCGAGGTGTTGTCGCAGCGTGTGTTTGCCGATCACCTGGTCGGCTTGCATCTGAACGGCGAACTCGACCCGGTCGACGCGGCGTCTGCCAAGCTCATCAGCACCGAATTGCAGGGCAAAGTGATGGATCAGTGCCTGCAATTTTTCGGTGGCTGGGGCTATATGTGGGAATACCCGATTGCGCGCGCTTGGGCTGACGCGCGCATGGCACGCATTGGCGGTGGTGCGTCTGAAGTGATGAAACAAATCATCGGCAATTCACTCTTGCCCAAGGCGCGGGCGGCATGAGGCACGCCGCGCGCAAGGCCGGGAGCGTCAAGCCGGGGAGCGTCAAGAACGTGGCGCGCCGCGTCACGCCACCTGCGGCAAAGCGCGCGATGAAGGCCGCCACGCCGGTCGATGACGTGCGCACCGCCGTCTCCAACCTCAAACGCGAACGCATCGTCGCCGCCGCCGCTGACTTGTTCTATGCCGATGGCTTTGTCATCACCACGCTCGATGCGGTGGCCGAGCGTCTTAACGTCACCAAGCCTTTCATCTATGCACACTTTCGCTCCAAGAGCGAGCTGCTCGGTGTCATCTGCGCGCACGGCATCCGCGCCTCGCTCGATGCCCTCGACCGGGTGCTGGCAACAAAAGTATCCGCGACGGACAAGCTGTCGGCGCTGATGCATGGCTTCATGTCGGCCGTGCTCGACAACCAGAAAAACATCGGCATCTACACCCGCGAAGAAAAGCATCTCGATGACACAGACCGCAAAGCCATCGAAGACATGCGCCGCGCGTTTGACCGCAAGCTGCGCGCCCTGCTTGATGCCGGTGTGGCGAGCGGAGAATTCGACATCGCCGACACGCAGATGGCCTCGCTCGCCATCGGCGGCATTGCCAGTTGGGCTTACGTGTGGTTCCGCCCCGATGGACGGCTCGGCGTGAATCAAATCGCAGAACACATGGCAGCGCTGGTGGGGGCGATGAGCCGGCCCGGCAGACCACGCGGCGCACGCAAGCCGCACCAGAAATAACTGCCATTTCGCAACACACTAAGACCGCAGGAGACCACCATGACCAATCGCCGCACCCTGCTCACCGCCGCACTCACCAGCACCGGGCTTGCCACCTTGCCAAAGGCTTTCGCCCAAGCCGACGACTGGCCCAAACAAACCGTGCGCGTCATCGTGCCGTTCTCAGCCGGCGGCGCATCCGATGTGCTGACGCGCCTGATTGCCGAGCGCCTGCAAACCAAATTCGGCCAGCAGTTCGTGGTCGAGAACCGCACCGGCGCGGGCGGCAACATCGGCATGGAAGCGGTGCAAAAGGCCGCGCCCGATGGCTACACCATCGCCTCAGCCACCATCGGCACGCTCACGATCAACGAATTCCTGTTCGCAAAAATGCCCTACGACTCCGTCAAGGATTTCGCTTACGTCTCGACCATTTGGGAAAACACCAATGTGCTGGTGGTTAGCGCCGGGCATCCGGCCAAAAACATGCAGGAATTTCTGGCCTGGGCCAAGGCGCAACCGCAGGGGGTGACCTTCAGTTCCTCCGGGGTTGGCACCACGCCGCATTTGTCGGGCGAATTGTTTGGCCTCAAAACCGGCCTCAAGACGCTGCACATTCCGTTCCGTGGTGCAGCCCAATCAATGCCCGAAGTCATTTCCGGCAATGTCAATTTCGCCATCGATAACATCGCCAGTTGGAACCCGATGCTGCGCGCAGGCAAGGCGCGCGCGCTCGCGGTCACCTCTGACTACCGCTGGCCCACCCTGCCTGATGTGCCGACCATGTCGGAGGCGGGCGTGGCCGATTTCGTGGTCACCTCGTGGGGTGCCTTCGTCGTGCCGGCCGGCAC
>JANOYK010000142.1:0-1827 GCA_031428855.1 Burkholderiales bacterium
TCGCACGTGTCGGGCATTGAAGGCATGGCGCAACCAGAGGCGCGCGCGCTGCTCGATCAACTGCTTGCATTTGCGGAGCAGCCGCAATTCGTCTACACCCACGCCTGGCAGGCGCATGACCTGTTGATCTGGGACAACCGCTGCATGCTCCATCGCGGCCGGCCGTTCGAGCCGGGCCTGCCGCGCTATCTGGTGCGGGCCACAGTGGCCGGCGCAGGGCCGCTGATGGAACAGGCCGCCGTGGCCGATGCGGCGCGGGATGCGCGTGAGCTGGTGATGCAGTGATTCTTGCGGTCGATACAGTGAGCGTTGCGGTGTCACATCATGACTGAAGGGGGCATTGCCCAAGGGGGCGCGCAAGAGACGTGGGATTACGTCATCGCCGGTGCCGGCGCAGCCGGTTGCGTGCTGGCCAACCGCCTCACGGCGTCGGGCCGTCATCGCGTGTTGTTGCTTGAAGCAGGCGGCTCCGACAACAAATTGTGGATCAAGGTGCCAGCCGGTTTCACCCGCACGATTTTCGACAACAGTGTTGGCTGGGGTTATGCGAATGCACCTGCACCGCACACCGGCAACCGCGCGATTCCCTGTCCGCGCGGGCGCGTGCTCGGCGGTTCGAGCTCGATCAACGGCCACCTCTACGTGCGCGGTCAGACTGAGGACTACACCGATTGGGTCGCGCAGGGCGCAGCCGGTTGGGGCTGGGACGCCGTGCTGCCGTATTTCCGCCGCGCCGAAAGCCGTGCCAACGGTGACGCCGCCACGCGTGGCCACGATGGCCCGTTGCAGGTCTCCGATCCGCGCATGCAGCACCCTCTGTGCGCCGCGTTCATTGGCGCGTTGCACGCGCTGGGCGAGCCGCTCAATCCGGACTACAACTCGGGTGACCAGCGCGGCACCGGTTACTACCAATATCTGATGAAGAATGGGTGGCGCTGGAGCGCGGCCGATGCGTATTTGCGGCCAGCGCTGGCGCGGCCCAATCTCACCTTGCGCACCCATGCGCACGCGACACGCATCGTGTTTGAAGGCCGCCGTGCTGCCGGGATTGAATATCGTCACCAAGGCCAGCTGCGCGTCGCGCGCGCTGCGGTCGAGGTGATTGTCGCGGGTGGCTCGATCAATTCACCGCAATTGCTGCAACTCTCGGGCGTCGGCGACCCTGCCGTGTTGCAAGCGGCAGGCGTGCCGGTCACCCATGCGCTGGCGGGCGTGGGCGAAAATCTGGTGGATCACTATGCCGCCCGCGTGGCTGCGCGCGTGCGCGGCACCGGCTCGCTCAACGAGCGCACCCATCTGCCGCGCGTGGCGCTCGAAGTGTTCAAGTATCTGTTCGCGCGGCGCGGTGTGTTGTCGAGCGCGGTGGCGCATGCCTATGGGTTCATCCATGTTGCTGACAGCGTGGCCGGCGCAGTCGGGCATGGGCTTGGGACGGCTGTGGCGTCATCAACCAGAACGGCAGCGGCGTCATCCACGCCAAGCGGTGCGGCAGAGCCTGCGCTGCGCCCCAATGTGCAACTGCTGTTTGCCCCCGCCAGCTTCGAGCGCGGCAAGATGGGGCAGGCGGCGATGGAGCGCCTGCCCGGTCTCACCTGCGGCGTGCAGCAACTGCGCCCGTACAGCCGCGGCCATGTGCGCATCGCATCAAACGATCCCTTCGCCGCGCCAGAGATTCAACCCAACTATCTGGCCGATGAGCGCGATGTCGAGACCTTGTTGGGCGGCATCAAATACGTGCGCCGCCTGTTTGGCGCAGCACCGCTGTCCACTTACATCGAGAGCGAAACCTGGCCCGGTACTGATGCCCGCAATGACCAGGAATTGATC
>JANOYK010000143.1:0-2248 GCA_031428855.1 Burkholderiales bacterium
TGCAGGCGATTGCGGCGTTGTAGTCCAGATTCCACAGCAACCGCATTCATGCGGGCAAGGCAATGAAAGTTGTTGGTGGGTGGATTGCATCGTGAAGCGTGAAGCTTGCCGGTATGCAGTTTGGGTACATGTACCTGGACGACGCAGCTAACCCGCCACCTATAATCCGCGCTCAGCAGGTTGACATCGCGCGGCCGGAGGGTGAGGATCGATGCACATGATTTCGACATCTACGCGTTGCGCGCCGCTTCAAGGCCGTGTAACACCTGCCAACCTGCAGTGCGCGCGCACTTTGCCGTCCAGCTAATCCAGCCATGGCCGCCAATCTCCAGGTGTTGGTTCCCGCGATTTCGGCCGGTCTGATCGCCGGCATTCGCACCATTATCGGTGCGGCGGCGATGGTGACCCTGATCATCCCGGGATCCCTGCCGGGGGGCATCGCACCCGCACTCCAGGTGTTGTTGATCGGCAGTGCCGTGCTGGCGGCCGGGGTAGCGGCCTTGAGCACCTATCCCGGGTCGGTCGCCCAAGTGCAGGACGGCCCCGCCGTCATTCTGGGCATCATGGCGACGACGCTGGCGGCTGCGACGCAGGGCACGGCGCAACCTGCAGAGTTGGTCCTGCTGATCCTGGCGTGCGCAAATGTGGCGGCGGTTGCCGCCGGTCTGGTGTTCTATGGCCTCGGGAAATTCCGTCTGGGTGCCTTGGTGCGGTTCATTCCCTATCCCGTCATCGGCGGATTTGTCGCCGGCTCCGGCTTGCTGATCCTGTTTGGCGCCCTGCGCGTGATTGTGGGCGGTGAATTCAACTTCATGACGATGGACGGCATGATGGAGCCGCTGCGCCTGGCGCGCTGGCTCACGGGTATCGCCTTCGGCGTGATCCTTCTGCTGGTGCTGCGCCGTTTCAGCCATCCGCTCCTGGTGCCCGGCGCATTGTTCGCCGGGGTGCTCCTCTACCACCTTGGCTTGGCTGCCGCCGGCGTGACAAGCGCACAAGTGCAAGCCGCAGACTTGTTGCTGGGGCCGTTTCCCGACAGTACCGGTCTGTCCTTGCCGCCCTGGGCCCGCCTGTCTGCCGATGGATGGATGCAATTGACGGCGCAGATTCCCACGCTCGGTGCCATCATCCTGGTGAGCGTGGTCGCCCTCCTGCTCAATGCCAGCGGACTCGAACTGGCGACACGCAGCGATCTCGACATCAATCGCGTATTGCGCGCGGCGGGCATCGCCAACGTGCTTTCCGGCGCTCTCGGCGGTGCGGCCGGATTTCATGGCTTGTCGGCGTCCCTGCTCGGTGCCCGGATGGGCGCGAACAGCCGGCTGATCGGCATCTCCGCAGGGCTGATGTGCGCAGTCGTCCTGTTGGCCGGCTCGTCGCTGTTGGGCTATATGCCCAAGGCCATCCTCGGCGGCCTGCTCTTTAGCATGGGTGCCGGGCTCTTGATCGAATGGCTCTACGACGCCTGGCCCAAACTGCCACGCCAGGATTACGCGATTTTGTGTGTCATCGTCGCGGTGATCGGCTCAGTGGGCATTCTCGCCGGCGTGGTCGTCGGCATCGGCATCGCGATGGCGATTTTCGTGCTCTCCTACAGCCGGGTGCGCGTGATCCGGCAGGAACTGACCGGTGCCGAGTATCGCAGCAACGTCGACCGCAGCCCGGCGGCACGGGCGGCACTGATCGCGCGCGGTGATTCGATCCGCATCATCATGCTTGAGGGCTTCATCTTTTTTGGCACGGCGTATTCGGTCCTCACGCAAGTGCAGGAGCGCCTCAACAACCCCGCGTCCAAACTGCGCTATCTGGTGATTGATTTTCGCGACGTGCCCGCCAGTGACTCCTCGGCCATGTCGGCATTCGCCAAGATTCAGACCCACTGCGAGCGCCTGGAGTGCATGCTTTTATTCACCCGCGTGAATCAGGCGATCGAGGCGCAACTGCGGCAGGCCGGCGTGGCGGCAGACGCGCAGCGCGTGCAATTTTTCGCCGACCTGGACTCCGCGCTTGAATACTGTGAGGAGGGCGTGCTCGCGGATGACGAGAGTTCCCGTGTGCATAACGCGCATTCCATCTGGGACCGCATCGCGCGCGCATTGCCCGCAGGCGCGCTGATGACAGATTTCATGACCTATCTTGTGCCGCGCACCTACGAGCCCGGTGAATTCCTGCTCACACAAGGCGCACCGCCTACGGAAATCATATTTATCGAGTCCGGCCGCGTCACCGTGCGGCTTGCTTTTCCCGA
>JANOYK010000144.1:0-18600 GCA_031428855.1 Burkholderiales bacterium
TGCCCCCGCGCCCATCCATCCCTTGGGCGGCTTGCCCTCATGCCGCGCGATGGTGTCGGTGACTTCGCGCAGGATGCGTTGTTCATCGGGCTGCCACAGGCCGCGCAGGTTTTCTGCGTTGCTGCGGCCGTGCGCCACCACCTCGTCGCCGCGCTTGCGGATCGCGTCGGTGATTTGCGGTGCGTAGTCGTAAATGAGCGAGTTGGTGTTGTGCCCGGCCGGCAGCTTCAATTCATCGAGCAGATCAAAAAAACGCCAGATGCCGATGCGGTTGCCGTAGTCGCGCCAGGCATAGTTGCGATGGGTCTGCGGCTCGCCGGTTTTGGCCGGGTCGTGGCCCAAGCCTGCACCAAACGCGAACCACTCGATATTGGTGGTGAGGGTGAAGGCGAGGCGCTTCGCCTCGGGCCACGAATAGTCCGTGCGTTCCGGCAGCGGAATGTAGTCGTAGCGGCTGTGCTGCGGCAGCAGGGGTGTGGTCGTCATGGCGCGTTTCAGCTGGTACTCTGCTTTTATGCGATCACTACTCGGCCTTTGCCCCGGAGGCGCGCACCACCGGTGCGAGCTGGCCAATTTCCTTGCCCAGCATGTCGGCAAAAAATGCCGGCGTCTCCATGATCGGCTCTGCGCCGATCGTGTTATAGATCGACTTGATATTGGCGTCAGTCACCACCTTGGCGAAGGCCGTGTTGATCCGTTGCACCAGCGCGGAAGCCATGCCGGGTGGCCCCAGGATGCCGCTGTAGAGCACGATGTCGAAACCCGGCATGCCGGCCTCGATCATGGTCGGCACATCGGGGGCGGCGGCGGCGCGTTTGGCCGTCGTCACCGCAATCGCACGCAGGCGCCCGGCCTTGACGTTGGCCAGCGCCGGGGGCATGGTCGAGAAGGTGTAGGTGACTTCATTACCCAGAATCGCTTGCGTGGCGGGGGCGCTGCCTTTGTAGGGTACTTGCACTACGTCAAGCCCGCCGCGCATTTTCAGCATCTCGCCCGCGAGGTGGGTGATGGCGCCAACGCCGGACGAAGCGTACGAATACTTTCCGGGACTGGCCTTGAGCAGCGCCATCAGTTCCGGCAGGTTGCGCGCACTGCTGCCGGCGTTAACCACCAGCATCAGCGGGGTTGATGCGACCAGCCCGATCGGCGTGAAATCCTTGATCGAGTCATACGGCAGCTTCTGGTACAGCGTGGCGTTGATCGCGTGGGTGGTGATATCCTGAAGGAACAAGGTATAGCCATCGGGTGGCGCCTTGGCGATGAAATCGGCGGCAATCGTGGTGCCGGCGCCCTGCTTGTTTTCGACCAGCACCTGCTGCCCGAGATCCTGCGAGAGCTTGGCCGAGAGTGCCCGCGCGAGCACGTCTGAAATGCCGCCGGCGGCGAACCCGACAATCAGGCGAATCGGTTTGTTCGGGTAATCGACCTGCGCGAGGGCAGGCATAGAGGCGGTCAAACACAGTGCGCCGAGCAGCGCTGCGATGGTGCGTCCGATAGGGTATCGAAGCATGGTAATGGCTCTCACGATAAGGTGTGGCAGGTTCAGGGAAGAAGCATACGTCAGAATCGGACGCCGGAACCGTGCCAGGAACCGCACCTGAATGTGGACCGAGGGCGCCGGGCTTGTGGCATGGCGCCCTCGGGTGGTCGCACCACCCGGGGATCACCCCGGCTGCTGCCTTGCTACACAAATCGTGGGAAGTGCCGCATCACTTCAAACCGTGCCGCTGGTCTGCGGGTTGAGGCGCTCGCGCTTGTCGAACAGTTTGTTGAGCGCTGACACATAGGCCTTGGCCGATGCGACGATCACGTCGGTGTCGGCCCCCACGCCGTTGACGATGCGCCCGGCGCGCGCGAGGCGCACCGTGACCTCGCCTTGTGAATCGCTGCCTTGCGTGACGGCATTGACCGAGTACAACACCACCTCAGCTTCGCTCTTGGCAATCGATTCAATCGCCTTGAAGGTCGCATCGACCGGGCCGGAACCCTGCGCGGCAGCGTGCCTTTCCGTCCCCGCCTCGGTGAGCGTCACAGCGGCCTGCGGCGTCTCGCCCATTTCGGAGGATTGCTTCATCGAAATCAGCTTGTAATGCTCGTCTGCCTCGTGCTGGTCCGAGAACAGCATCTGGATGTCTTCGTCGAAAATCTCGGACTTCTTGTCGGCAAGTTCCTTGAATCGGGCGAACGATTCATTCAACTGGGTTTCGGAATCGAGCGCGATGCCAAGTTGCTCAAGACGCTGGCGAAACGCATTGCGCCCCGACAGCTTGCCGAGGACGATCCGGTTAGCGCTCCAGCCGACGTCTTCGGCACGCATGATTTCGTAGGTGTCGCGCGCTTTGAGCACGCCGTCCTGATGGATGCCGGAGGCGTGTGCGAACGCGTTGGCGCCGACCACCGCCTTGTTCGGCTGCACCGCAAAGCCGGTGATTTGCGACACCAGCTTGGAGATCGGCACGATTTGCGAGGTGTCGATGCGGGTTTCGAGCTTGAAAAAATCCTTGCGGGTTTTGACGGCCATCACGATTTCTTCGAGCGAGGTGTTGCCGGCGCGCTCGCCCAGGCCGTTGATGGTGCATTCGACCTGGCGCACCCCGCCCATGGTGACGGCGGCAAGTGAGTTAGCCACCGCCATGCCGAGGTCGTTGTGGCAATGCGCCGACCATACCGCCTTGTCGCTGTTCGGAATGCGCGTGCGCAGGGTTTTGAAAAACTCGCCGTAGAGTTCGGGAACTGCATAACCCACGGTGTCGGGCACGTTGATGGTGGTCGCGCCTTCCTTGATCACCGCTTCGAGAATGCGGCACAAAAAATCCATATCGGAGCGGTAGCCGTCTTCGGGGGAGAACTCGACATCGGGGCAGGCGTTGCGCGCGTAGCGCACCGACTGTATGGCCTGCTCGAACACTTGATCCGGCGTCATGCGCAATTTCTTTTCCATGTGCAATGCGCTGGTAGCGATGAAGGTGTGGACGCGCCACGACTTCGCGCCCTTGAGCGCATCGATGCCGCGCTGAATGTCGCGGTCGTTGGCGCGGCACAGGCCGGCGATGGTGCTGTCTTTGATGGTGTTGGCGATGGCTTTGACCGCCTCAAAGTCACCGTTGCTCGACGCCGGAAACCCGGCTTCGATCACATCGACCTTCATTTTTTCCAGCAGCCGCGCGATGCGCATTTTTTCTTCTTTGGTCATCGACGCGCCAGGGCTTTGCTCGCCATCACGCAAGGTGGTGTCGAAAATGATGAGGCGGTTGCTGGCGTTGACGGTGGCGGCGGCAGAGGGTGCGGTCATGATGGTGCTCCTGGCGAAAGGAAATGCGGAAAAGAAAGGGTGATTTTGGAGGGGGTAGCGCTGATGTCATCGGGCGGCCTCATTTGCCATATGAGAGCCTTGCGGCACTCTATGCGCTTGGGTCCTGCCCGGATTGTGAGGGGGGTTTTAGCGCGCGGGGCGCAGCAGCAGGCCAGGCAGAAGCAGGCCGCTTGCAGGTAAAGCGATGGCGAGGAGGGGGGAAGTGAGGCAGGCCATAGACGCCAATGTAGCGGCTTTTTTTGCCATGTGCAAGCGGGATGTTGTTTTTGCCGCAGACCGGTGTGGTGCCGCGCCGGGTTCAGCCGCCAAGCTTCAGCCTGCGCTATCCGGCGGCGGCGGCTGTTTGAGAATCTCGGTGCGCTTGCCGCGCGCCAGATTCCACAGCGCGTACACATAGCCCGACAAGGCGTAAGCGGCGAACAGAATGAACAGCGCCCACGCCGGTTTGTACGCCACCGCCGTGTAACCGGCCAGCACCAGCGCCGGCAACACCACAAACGGCACCGCGCGGCGCGCGTTGAATTCCTTGAAGCTGTAGAACGGCACGTTGGTCACCATCGTAATACCGGCAAATACCGTGACGACCCAGGCAATCCACGAAACGTTGCGTGTCATCACTTCGGCATCAATCATGGCCCAGATGAAACCGGCCACCAGCGCCGCTGCGGCCGGGCTGGGCAGGCCCTGGAAGAAACGTTTGTCGACCACGCCGATGTTGGTGTTGAAGCGCGCCAGACGCATCGCCGCGCCGGCGCAGTAAATGAAAGCGGCGATCCAGCCCGCGCGGCCCAAGTCTTTGAGCGCCCACTCGTACATGATGAGCGCCGGTGCTGCGCCGAAGCTGACCATATCGGCCAAGCTGTCGAGCTGCTCGCCAAATTCGGATTGGGTGTGCGTCATGCGCGCGATGCGGCCATCCATGCCGTCGAGCACCATCGCGTAAAAAATGTAGATCGCGGCCTGCTCGAAGCTGCCGTTCATGCCCTGCACGATGGCATAGAACGAGCAAAACAGGGCGGCCAGCGTGATCGAGTTGGGCAGCAGGTAGACCCCGCGGCGGCGCAGCTCGGGGTTCATCAGGCCGCGGCGCGGTTTGTCCGGGTTCATCATGTGTGCTTACTTCTGGTCAGCATCGTCTTTGACGCGTTCAGCAGCTTGGGTGAGCGCCTTATCGACGCCACCGGCCGCCTTGTCGACGGTCTGCTTCGGAATATTGCCGATCTCTTTCGCAGCCTTGGACTCAGGCACTTTGTCACCGCAGGCGGCGGTTTGTGTGAGCACCATTGCCAGCGTTACAGCGATAGGCCATTTCATCTGCGCGCCTCCTTTGATTCCGTAGCGCCACATTATGCAGCACCCCTGTGCGGCCGGTCTGCCCGCAACAAACACAATGCCCGCTCCGATGCTTGTTATCCGGGGCGGGCATTGTGTTGATCCGCAGAAGAGAACCCTCCTGCAGGCATACCGGCAACCAATCAGTTGCGGGTCTGGTCCACCAGCTTGTTCTTCTTGATCCAGGGCATCATGCCGCGCAGTTTTTCACCAACGATCTCGATCGAATGCTCCGAGCCAAGACGGCGGCGTGACAACAGCGTTGGCGCGCCAGCGCGGTTTTCGTTGATAAAGCTCTTGGCGTATTCGCCGGTCTGGATGTCTTTGAGGATCTGCTTCATCACCTTCTTGGTTTCTTCGGTGATGATGCGCGGGCCGGAGACATATTCGCCGTACTCGGCGTTGTTCGAGATCGAGTAGTTCATGTTGGCGATGCCGCCTTCATAGATCAGGTCCACGATCAGTTTGAGTTCGTGCAGGCACTCAAAATACGCCATCTCGGGCGCGTATCCGGCTTCGACCAACGTCTCGTAACCGGCCTTGATGAGTTCGACCGTGCCGCCGCACAGCACGGCTTGCTCACCGAACAGGTCGGTCTCGGTTTCTTCACGGAAATTGGTTTCGATCACACCAGCACGCGCGCCGCCGATGGCCGCTGCGTACGAAAGCGCGAGGTCGCGTGCTTTTTTGGACGGGTTCTGATGCACCGCGATCAGCATCGGCACACCGCCGCCTTGCGCGTAAGTCGAGCGCACCGTGTGGCCGGGCGCTTTGGGGGCGATCATCACGACGTCGAGGTCAGCGCGCGGCGACACCTGACCATAGTGAATGTTGAAACCGTGTGCAAACGCGAGCGTGCCGTTTTTCTTGATGTTCGGCTCGACCTCAGCCTTGTAGGTGGCGGCGATGCTTTCGTCGGGCATCAGCATGATGACGAAATCGGCGCCCTTGACGGCCTCGGCCACTTCAGCGACTTTGAGGCCGGCTTTCTTGGCCTTGTCCCACGATGCGCCGCCTTTGCGCAAGCCGACCGTGACTTTCACGCCGGACTCATGCAGGTTGAGCGCGTGGGCGTGGCCTTGCGAGCCGTAACCGACGATGGTGACTTTTTTGCCCTTGATGAGGGAAAGATCGGCGTCTTTGTCGTAATACACTTTCATGGTGCTGCTCCTCTTAAAAATGGATGATCCGGTCGAATGTGACTGGCGCTGAAAACTGAAATCATCGGTCAGAAAAATGGGATGGCATGGGCAGCGGCCAGCTTGCAGCCGCTCCCCACGCCGGGTAACAGATCAAACCTTCAACACCCGCTCGCCGCGGCCGATGCCGGAAACTCCGGTGCGCACGGTTTCAAGAATCAGGGCCTTGTCAATCGCCTCAATAAAGGCATCGAGCTTGGCGACATTGCCGGTCAACTCAATCGTGTAGGTCTTGTCGGTCACATCGATGATGCGGCCGCGGAAGATTTCGGCCATGCGCTTCATCTCGTCACGCTCCTTGCCGGTGGCGCGCACCTTGACCAGCATCAGTTCGCGCTCGATGTGCGGCCCTTCCGACAAATCGACCACCTTGACCACTTCGATCAGGCGGTTCAGGTGCTTGGTGATCTGCTCGATCACATCGTCCGAGCCGATGGTGACGATGGTTATGCGCGACAGCGACGGGTCTTCGGTCGGTGCCACGGTGAGGGTTTCGATGTTGTAGCCGCGTGCGGAAAACAGGCCCGCCACGCGCGACAAGGCGCCGGCTTCGTTTTCGAGAAGAATCGAAATGATGTGCCGCATCACAGTTCCTCCGAGCCCAGCAGCATGCTGGTCAGACCCTTGCCGGCCTGCACCATCGGCCAGACGTTTTCCTTGGGGTCGGTGATGAAATCCATGAACACGGTGCGATCCTTGAGCTTGAGCGCTTCCTTGATCGCGCCTTCCACATCGGATCGCTTTTCGATCTTCATGCCAACATGGCCGTAGGCTTCTGCGAGCTTGACGAAATCCGGCAGGGCATCGACATACGACTCCGCATAGCGCGAACCGTATTCAACCTCCTGCCATTGGCGCACCATGCCCAGATAGCCGTTGTTGAGGTTGAGCACCTTCACTGGCAGGCGATATTGCTTGCAGGTGGACAACTCCTGGATACACATCTGGATCGACCCTTCGCCGGTAATGCACGCGACCGTGGCTTTCGGATGCACCATCTGCACCCCCATCGCGGCTGGCAGGCCAAAGCCCATCGTGCCAAGGCCGCCAGAGTTGATCCAGCGCCGCGGCTGATCGAACCGGTAGAACTGCGCAGCCCACATTTGATGCTGGCCCACATCGGACGTGACAAAAGCGTCCCCCTTGGTGATCTCCCACAATTTTTCGATGACGTACTGGGGTTTTATTTTCGTGCTATCGCGGTCGTATTTCAGGCAGTCTTTGGCGCGCCATTCTTCGATTTGCTTCCACCAGTCAGCCAGCGCACTGGTGTCGGGCTTCTGGCCGCCATTGGCCGCTTCGGCGTCGATCAATTTCAGCATGTCGATCAACACATCTTTGACGTCGCCGACAATCGGTACATCGACCTTGACGCGCTTGGAAATCGACGACGGATCGACATCGATGTGGATGATCTGACGCTGATGGCGCGCGAAGTCAGCCGGGTTGCCGATCACGCGATCATCGAAGCGCGCACCGATCGCAACCAGCACATCGCAATTTTGCATCGCGTGGTTGGCTTCATAGGTGCCATGCATGCCGGGCATGCCGACGAATTTTTTGTCGCTCGCCTTGTACCCGCCCAGCCCCATCAAGGTGTTGGTGCAGGGGTAGCCGAGTTTGTCGACGAACTGGTTCAGCTCTTTGGAGGCGTTGGCCAGAATCACGCCGCCGCCGCTATAAATCATCGGGCGTTTCGCACCGAGGATCATTTGCACCGCTTTTTTGATCTGGCCCGAATGGCCTTTGACCACCGGTTTATAAGAGCGCATATCGACATCGGCTGGGTACACGAACGTGGTCTTCTTCGCCGTCACGTCTTTCGGAATATCGATCAGCACCGGGCCGGGCCGGCCGGTCCTGGCAATGTAAAACGCCTTTTTGATCGTGGTGGCCAGGTCTTTGACATCCTTGACCAGAAAATTGTGTTTGACGATGGGGCGCGTGATGCCGACGGTGTCGCACTCCTGAAACGCGTCCAGGCCAATCGCATGGGTTGGCACCTGGCCCGACAACACCACCATCGGGATCGAATCCATATAGGCAGTGGCGATACCGGTGACCGCATTGGTCAGGCCGGGGCCGGAGGTAACCAGCGCGACGCCGATTTTTTCTGACGAGCGCGAATACGCATCGGCCGCATGCACCGCCGCCTGCTCGTGGCGCACCAGAATGTGCTTGACCTTGTCCTGCTTGAACAATTCGTCGTAAATGTAGAGCACAGCGCCGCCGGGATAACCGAACACATGTTCGATCTTTTCCTCTTGCAGACACTTGACGACGATTTCGGCGCCGGTAAATTCTTGATTGGCTGACATGCTGACCCCAAACGAAAAAAGGCGAAAAATAAAAATGGTTCCGGCTCTTTGGACGATGGCGACCGGCGCGCAAACTAGCGCCACCGCAGCCACTCCAGGAAAAGTCTGAAAACGCGCTTCGCTTAGGATGTAAGCAGAAAGACAGGGGGTCGAATGATTTCGGCGCACCCGGAGGCGGAACCACTTGCCACGCGTCTTCTGGAGATGCGCGTAAATGGGTGTTTTGCAGCTTCTTGAGCCTGAAACTGGATCAATGATAGCCAATTTCTGGCAGCACGTCAAAACAATGTTGCAATGCATCCAAGGTGTGGATTTGTGTCAAAAACGCGCGAAAACAGCAGTTTCAATGTCATAATCTGACGCAAATTCATAACGTTTGACGAGACAAATCCGGTTGGCCAGCCCCCAGCAATTGTCGGACTTCTTGGCAGAAGTAGAGCGCCGCGCCTATAAACAGGCGGTGTACGCCGTTCGCAATGACGAATCGGCCCTGGATATCGTTCAGGACGCGATGATGAAGCTCGCCGAAAAGTACGGCGACCGCCCGCCCGAAGAGTTTCCGATGCTGTTTCAGCGCATCCTGCAAAACACGATTCGCGACTGGTTCCGCCGCACCAAGGTGCGCTCGTTCTGGACCATGCTGTTCTCCAGCATGGCCCCGGCGGGGGAGGCGGGGGATGATTTTGATCCGCTGGAAACTTTAGAGGCTCAGGAGGGGTCGAAGTCTGCGGAAAGCGCGGCGGACGAGGTCTCGCGCGCGCAGATCATGGCCGCCATTGAGGTCGAAATTGAAAAACTGCCAGGGCGTCAACGTGAAGCCTTCATGCTGCGTTACTGGGAGGAGATGGATGTCGCCGAAACCGCACAGGTAATGGGGTGTTCCGAGGGCAGTGTCAAAACGCATTGTTCGCGCGCCACCCACGCCCTCGCAACGGCCTTGAAGGCGCAAGGAATTTCCCTCTAAATGATTGATTGAAAAAGAAAATGAACAACGAACTGCACTTGGCCTATCAGATCAAACAGCGTCTGAACGATTCGCTGCGCGCGCTCCCGGCTGACAAAACAGAGCGTCTGCGCGCCGCACGTGAGCAAGCGCTCGCACGCCAGCGCAAGGTGGCTATCGCTCCCGCTGCCGTCCTAGCAGGTGCTGGTGCGGGTCATACTGGGCAGTTTGAGTGGCTCGGCCGGGTGGCACCGGCGGTGCCGGTGGTGCTGTTGGCTGCGGCCCTGCTGGGCATCAGCTACTGGCACCAAAACAACCGGGCGCAGGAGATCGCCGACATTGACACCCAGATGCTGGTCGATGAACTGCCGCCCTCGGCCTACGCCGACAAGGGTTTTGGCGCGTGGATCAAGCGTGGGCAGGAGTAAGCCGCATTGATGAATCGAGCCGCCATGCCCCTGTGGCACCGCCTTGTCAGCCTGACGCCGCGCTTTGCGGCGTTTTGCTTCTTGGCGCTGACCGCTGCGGTGCTGACCGCACCGCTGGCTGCGCCGGCCGGCGCTGTCACACCGCCCCAGCCGGGCTGGAACGCCCTCACACCGCCGCAGCAGGAAGCGCTTAAGCCGCTGGCGGGCGAGTGGGGCAAGATCGACAACTTCCGCCGCAAAAAATGGCTTGGCGTGGCCGACAAGTACGCCGGCATGAAACCGGCCGAACAAAAGCGGCTGCATGCGCGCATGGCCGACTGGGCCAAGATGACGCCGGAGCAGCGCCGCGCCGCACGCGAAAACTACAAGCAAGCCAAGGCATTGCCGCCCGAGCAGAAAAAAGCCGAGTGGCAGCAATACCAGAAGCTGCCCGACGCGCAGAAAAAACAGCTTGCGGCCGCCGCAGATGCCAAAAAACCGGTCAAGCAAAAGCAACAACGCCGCGCCGACGAGGCTGACAAAAAAGCGGTGCAGCAGGCCGCGAAAACGCGTACACCGCGCCAGGCCACCGCGCCCGTTGCTGGCGCGCCTGCGGTGCCAGGCACGCCAGCAGTACCAGGCGCATCCCAGCCTGCGTCTCCGGATGCGGCGGGCAACACAGTCGCCTCCACGCCCACGCTGGCACCAGTCAATTCGCCCAATCGAAACTGAGCGCCTGGCCGCAGCGCCGGTTGCGGCGTACAGCGGCGCGCCCGGCGCCTTGCCATGCATCATGCATCCCCGCCGCCGCGCCTCCGCCGCCGCCTCGCCAGCCTGCTCTACGAAGGCATCCTCTTGTTTGGCGTCGCCTTTATCGCGGCCTATCTGTTTCTCTCTCTGACCCAAAGCACTTATCCGATTCCCGCTCCGGTGCGGCTGGTGTTTCAGATTTACATGTTCGGCGTCACTGGCCTGTACCTGGTCTGGTGCTGGCGTCACGGCGGTCAAACCCTGCCGATGAAGACCTGGAAAATGCGTCTGGCTGACCGCACCGGCCGGTCGCTCTCGCTCGGGCGCGCCTGGTGGCGCTACACGCTGATCTGGCTGTGTCTGTTGCCCGCGCTGGCACTATATGCGCTCGGGCACAAATGGGGCCTGGCGCTGCTGCCACTGCCGCTGGTGTGGGCGCTAGTTGACCGCGACCGGCAGTTTTTGCACGACCGGCTCGCAGGCACGGCCATTTTCACCGCCACGCCACCCGCCGCCATCAGGGCAACAGCTGAATGAGATACATTGGCACATCGCCAGCACCCAGCCCAGGTGCGGCTCAGCAAAGGAAAACATCATGAGCAGTTCACTGCACCCGGCACGCCTGCGTCATTTTGTCCAGGGCATGACTCGCGCCGTCGAGGCCGATGGCGGCAACGAGGCGGCGCTGCTCGAACGCGGCCAGGTCTTGATGCTCGATCTCATCACACATGACGACTGGCTGCCCGAGGCATTCGCCCAGCCCAACCCGGCCAAGTATCAGCAGTATCTGCTCTATTGCGACCCGTTTGAGCGTTTTTCACTCGCCAGTTTCATCTGGGCACCAGGCCAGACCACACCGGTGCATGACCACACCGTGTGGGGCATGGTGGGCGTGATGCGCGGGGCCGAGCAGTGCGAGGAGTATGCGTGGAACCGCGATCACACGCGCCTGGAAAAAACCGATGAGCACCGCGTGGGTGCGGGTGCGATCGATCTGGTCAGCCCATCGATTGGCGATATTCACACCGTATCGAACGCGCTCGCTGATGCAGTATCGGTAAGCATCCACTGCTATGGCGCCAACATCGGCACGGTGCGGCGGCACGTGTTTGACGCGGCAAGCGGCGGCGTGAAGGAGTTTGTCTCGGGCTACTCGGCGGCGGTGCTGCCCAATATCTGGGCCTAAGCAGCACCGCGCCGCGCTCGCCTCAGGCGGTCAATACGCGATATACGCGTACAACTCGCGCGCCGACTGAAACCGGTCGGCCGGATCCTTTGCCACCAGCTTGTTGAGCAGCTTTTGAAAACCGCTCAACGCATCCGGCAGGCGCGGTATCGGCCCGCTGACGTGCAGTTCCATCAGCTCGGCGGTGTTGACTGCCTGATACAGCGTGCGACCGGTCAGCAATTGATGCAGTATCACGCCGAGCGCGTACAGGTCGCTGCGCGCGTCCAGCGGATACCCCATCACCTGCTCGGGACTCATGTAATTTGGGGTGCCGACTACATGACCCACTTTGGTCAGGCCGCCGGTGTCATCGAGCGATTTGGCACCGCCGAAATCGACAATCGCCAGGTGATTCTGGTCGCGGAACATGACGTTGTGCGGCTTGAGGTCGCGGTGGATCACGCCGGCATCGTGAATCGCGCCCAGCGCCCGCGCGATCTGCGCAAAAATCTTGAGGCCCTGCACCGGCGTGAGGCCTTCGTTCAGCCGTTCGCGCAAATCGCCTGCGCCAAAATATTCCATCGCCAGATAGGCGCTGCCGCTGTCGTAGTTGAGATCAAAAATGCGCGTCACATAAGCACTGCGGATGCGCTGGATCAGCGAGAACTCCTGCATGAAGCGCTCGACGATGCGGCCATCGCGCGACAGTTCCGGGTGCAGTACCTTGAGCACCACCTGGAGATCATCAGTCTCACGCCGCGCCAGATAGACGCGGGCGGTGCCGCCCTCGCCGATCAGCGCGCCCAAACGGTAGCCGCGGATCTGCGGTGAGTCGCCATCGCCCGGCTGCCGCTCTTGCGGCTCCCACGCCTCGGTGCGGGTGTGGTCAAGCGACTGGTAGGTGTCGGTCTTGAGATTGGTCTCAATCAGTTCCTTGCGGCGGCGCTCCACCACCGCGCTGTCGAGTGCCTGATACAGACGCTTGGGCGTGAGTTCCAGACGCGAAATGCTGTCAATCACGCCCAGCTTCATCATCGCCACGATCATGTCAGCGGCATCCTGGTCGCTGGTCAGCATCACCACCGGTGCAAACCGCTCCGCACCGGCCCGCGCTGCCGTCAGCCACGGCACCGGATCGGCTGGCTCAATGTGCGAGTCCATCAACAGCACGTCAAAATTCCATTTGAAGCCGCCCACGCCTTCCTGCGGCACGCCCTGTCTGCCCGGATCCCACTCCTTGACCGCCAACGCCGGTGGACGCGGCTTGCCCGCCTTCTGCGCTGCCAGCGTCGCAGCCGCCAAGCCCTCGCGCAGGTACTCACTTAACACTCTGCGGAAATCCGCGTTCTCGTCAACGATCAGGATTCGCATGAGAAAATGGCGATGATGGCGGGTTGCACGGGATTTTGTGGAAGATATGAACGGCCATGCCAGCAGATGCGGCCAGGCTGTTGCGGCCCGGTTTTGCAAAGCCTGATTTTGTGAGGGGTTTTTAGGGATTTTTATGCCAAAGGGATGTTAATTATAAGCGCGGCGGAAGCGGCACCACGCTTTTTCCACAGGTCTTCACGCGGGTCTGTCCACCGGTATTTCCAGCAGGCTTCCCACCGTTTTTTTTGCCAGTCTTTCCACTAGACTCTTCACCCGTCCGGCCCCCTATTCAATCCATCGATCTCCTGCTCTCCCTCATCACGGAACGCGTCCCTTAATGCTCTGGATCAAGGCCTTTCACATCATCTTCGTCGTGACCTGGTTCGCCGGCCTGTTCTATCTGCCGCGGCTGTTCGTTTATCACACCCTCGCCACCGACACCATCAGCATCGAGCGCTTCAAAGTGATGGAGCGCCGCCTGTTCTACGGCATCATGACGCCCTCGGGCGTACTGGCGGTGCTGTTTGGGCTGGCGCTGATGCTGGGCCAAGGCATGTGGCGCGAGGGCTGGATGCAGGCCAAGCTGGCGCTGATGCTGGTGCTGATTGCGCATCACATTTACCTGGGCAAACTGATGCTCGACTTCAAGCATGACCGCAACCGTCACGGCGACAAGTTTTACCGCTGGCTCAATGAAATTCCGGCTGCGCCGGTATTGTTTGGTGCCGTGATACTGGCGGTGGTCAAACCGTTCTGATGAATCCACCTGGTACCCCATGCCCCACACCATCGACTACTACTACTCACACAGTTCACCCTGGACTTACCTCGGTCACGCGCGCTTTGACGCCATCGCGCGCAAGGCCGGGGCGGTGATCCGGCTCAAACCGGTGGACTACGGCAAGGTATTTCCGGTGTCGGGCGGCTTGCCGCTCAAGGCGCGGCCGCTGCAGCGCCAAGCCTACCGCATGATGGAACTGAAACGCTGGCGCGCGCATTTGCAACTGCCGCTGACGCTGGAGCCGGCATTTTTTCCGGTGGCAAGCGACGCTGCCGCCCTGCTGGTGATCGCCGCACAGGAACGCGGTGCCGGTGCTCAGATGGCACTGGCAGGCAACATCCTGCGCGCCTGCTGGGCTGACGAAAAAAATATCGCCGATCACGCCGTGCTGGCCGCCTGCGCGGATCAGGCCGGCCTGCCCGGCGCGGCGCTGGCAGCGCGGCTGGGCGACGCCACACTGCGCGCCACCTATGACAGCTACACCGCCGAAGCGATTGCGCGGCAGGTGTTCGGTGCGCCCACTTTTGTGCTCAACGATGAATTGTTCTGGGGGCAAGACCGCCTCGATTTTCTTGAACGCGCGCTCGCCTGATGCGGACCTTTATTTGATGCCCACGCCATTGCAGTTTTTTGCGCCTTGCCCGCGCGGGTTGGAACACACGTTTGTCGATGAGTTGATTGAACTGGGCATCGACAGTCCTGCCGCCGTACCCGGCGGTGTCGCGTTTGCCGCGCCGCTCGACGCGGTGTATCGCGTCAATTACTGGAGCCGCATCGCCAGCCGCATCCTGCTGCGCGTCGCCGACGGCGAGTACCGCAACGAAGAAGATATTTATCAACTGGCGCGCCAGGTGCGCTGGGAAGACTGGTTCAAACCGGTGCAAACCCTGCGCGTCGATCTGGTCGCCACCAAAAGCCCGCTCACCAGTCTCAAGTTCACCACCCTGCGGGTGAAGGACGCCATCTGCGACCGTCTGCGCGAACTGACCGGCATCCGCCCCAGCATCGACAAGCTGCTGCCCGATGTGCGCGTGCATGTGTATCTGGACGCAGCGCGCGTCATGCTGTATCTGGACACCTCGGGCGAGGCCTTGTTCAAGCGCGGTTACCGCAGCGAGAAAGTGGAAGCGCCACTGCGCGAGAATCTCGCGGCTGGCATTTTGCGACTGGCCGGCTGGACGCCGGATCAACCTTTGTATGACCCGATGTGCGGCAGCGGCACGTTCTTAATTGAAGGCGCGCGCATGGCACTCGGACTGCCGCCCGCTGTGAAGCGGCGCTATGGATTTGAGCGCCTGCATTTTTTTGATGCAAAAGCATGGGATGCCGTAAGAGGCGCTGCCACCAAGGCTCTTGTGGCAGCACCACAGATATTCGCCAGCGATATTTCAGCCCAGACACTGCGCATCGCGGTGGGCAATTTCAATGCAGCGGGGGTGGGCAGCGTGATCCGCGCGCGCACCGGCGACCTGCTCAAGCTCGATGCGCCGTGCGCGCAGCCCGGCGTGATGGTCGCCAACCCGCCTTACGGCGAGCGCATTGGCACTGCCGAAGAACTCGACCTGTTCTATCCGGAACTGGGACACACACTCAAGAAAACCTATGCCGGCTGGAACTGCTTTTTTCTGAGCGCCGACCGCAAGATGGAAAAATTGATTCGCCTTAAAGCGAGCCGCCGCACACCCCTGATGAATGGCGATCTCGATTGCCGGCTGTACGAATTCAAAATGGTGGCGGGGGGAAACCGCGAGCGCTCCGGCCCGGCAGGCCAGCCTTAGACGAGACTGAGACCCTCATTGCCAGCCGAGAGGTCTTTGCTCTTCGAGTCTTTGCTGTGCAGCTTGATCATCAGGCGCAGATCGTTGACCGAGTCAGCATTGCGCAAGCCGTCTTCGTAAGAGATGCGGCCATCTTCGTACAAATCGAACAGGCATTGGTCAAACGTCTGCATGCCCAGCTCGCGCGATTTTTTCATGATCTCCTTGATCTCATGCACATCGCCCTTGAAGATCAGGTCGGAGATCAGCGGTGAGTTGAGCATGATCTCGACCGCTGCCGCGCGGCCCTTCACATCTTTCAACGGGATCAGACGCTGGGCAACGAGGGCGCGCAGATTGAGTGACAAGTCCATCAGCAATTGGGCGCGGCGCTCGTCGGGGAAGAAGTTGATGATGCGGTCGAGCGCCTGGTTGGCGCTGTTGGCGTGCAGGGTCGCCATTGCCAGGTGGCCGGTTTCGGCAAACGCAATCGCGTGTTCCATGGTCTCGCGCTCGCGAATCTCGCCGATCAAAATCACGTCGGGCGCCTGCCGCAGCGTGTTTTTGAGCGCCGCCTCCCATGACTGCGTATCGACCCCGACTTCGCGGTGCGTCACGACACAATTTTTGTGCGGATGCACGTATTCGACCGGGTCTTCAATCGTGATGATGTGGCCGTAGGAGTTTTCATTGCGGTAGCCGATCATCGCCGCCAGCGTGGTCGATTTACCCGAGCCGGTGCCGCCCACCATGATGACCAGGCCGCGCTTGGTCATGGCCACGTCTTTCAACACATTCGGCACCTTGAGGTCTTCAAAGGTTGGAATTGTGGTGGTGATGACGCGGCACACCATGCCCATCGCGCCCTGCTGCACAAATGCATTGACGCGGAAACGCCCGATACCGGCCGGCGAAATCGCGAAGTTGCACTCCTTGGTCGACTCAAACTCGGCCGCCTGCTTGTCGTTCATGATGGCGCGGCACAGGTCGGAGGTGTGCTGCGGCATCAGCGCCTGGTTCGACACTGGCGTCATTTTGCCGTCGATCTTGAACGCGGGCGGAAAGGCCGACGTGATGAACAAATCCGAGCCTTTTTTGCTCAGCATCAGCCGCAACAGGTCATACATGAATTTTGTTGCCTGGTCGCGTTCCATGACCCACCCTCGGATTATTGTGTTACCGGATCGTTACGCTGCTGCGCCCATACAATCGAATCGACTCCGGATTGCGGCGGGCAGCCACCCTTGGTTATCCGGCGATTAACCGGCGATTACGCGGCGAAATTGTCCTTGTTGGCGGCCTTGCTGCGCGCTTCAGCCGACGACACAATGTTGCGCTTGACCAGATCGGCCAGATTCTGATCCAGCGTCTGCATGCCAAATTGCTGCCCGGTTTGAATCGCCGAATACATCTGTGCGATCTTGTTCTCACGAATCATGTTGCGGATGGCGGGCGTCCCGATCATGATCTCGTGCGCGGCAACCCGGCCGGCGCCGTCCTTGGTCTTCAACAGCGATTGCGAAATGATGGCGCGGATTGACTCGGACAGCATCGAGCGCACCATGTCCTTTTCTGCGCCCGGGAACACATCAACAATACGATCGATGGTTTTGGCCGCTGACGAGGTATGCAGGGTGCCGAACACGAGGTGGCCGGTTTCCGCCGCCGACAGCGCCAGCCGGATGGTTTCGAGGTCACGCATCTCGCCGACCAGAATCACGTCCGGGTCTTCGCGCAGCGCCGAGCGCAGCGCATTGTTGAACGACAGCGTATGCGGGCCGACCTCACGCTGGTTGATCAGGCATTTTTTGGACTCGTGGACAAACTCGATCGGGTCTTCCACCGTCAGGATATGGCCATACTCCACCTCGTTTTTGTGGTTCACCATGGCCGCCAGCGTGGTTGATTTGCCCGAGCCGGTCGGGCCGGTCACCAGTACCTCGCCGCGCGGCTGGTCGGCCAGGTCCTCAAAATTCTTCGGGCACTAGAGTTCTTCCAGTGACAGAATCTTGGACTGAATGGTGCGCATGACCGAAGCGGCACCGCGGTTTTGCACAAACGCATTGACCCGGAAGCGCGCCAGATTGGGAATCGCGAACGAAAAGTCGCACTCAAGGTTTTCCTCATAGTGCTTGCGCTGGCCGTCGTTCATGATGTCGTAGATCATGCCGTGGACTTCGGTGTGGTCCATGGCCGGCAGGTTGATGCGGCGGATATCGCCATGCACCCGGATCATCGGCGGCAACCCGGCCGAGAGGTGCAAATCGGACGCCTTGTTCTTGACCACGAAGGCCAGGAGTTCTGCGATATCCATCGGCATTTATAATTCCCCTTCGCAATTTGAACCACAGCGATTTGAGCCGCTTCGCGACTCCTCTGAGTCACACTTGCCGCATTTCGCAGCCACCTTGTACCCCGAAAGATTACCATGCCTCGGCCTGACGGCAACACCGGCGGCGTGCCAGCCGGTCTTGGCAACGTTCGCGAACGCATCGCTCTGGCATGTGCCCGCGCCGGACGTGACCCGGAGCATGTCGGCCTGGTAGCGGTCAGCAAAACGGTGCCGGCCGAAGCCGTCCACGCTGCCTGGACCGCGGGTCAAACCGCGTTTGGCGAAAACTACGTGCAAGAAGGTATCGACAAGATCGCCGCGCTGCGCACCCTGACCGGCTCCGCGCCGGCTCCCGTATGGCATTTCATCGGCCCCCTGCAGAGCAACAAAACCCGCCCGGTGGCAGAACACTTCGACTGGGTGCATGGCATCGACCGTCTCAAAATTGCCGAGCGGCTGTCCGAGCAGCGCCCGGCGCAGTTGCCACCACTCAACGTCTGCATTCAAATCAACGTCAGCGGTGAAACGAGCAAAAGCGGTGTTGCCCCGGCTGATGCCGAGCCGCTGGCGCGCGTCATCGCCGCGCTGCCGCGTCTGAAGTTGCGCGGGTTGATGTCGATTCCTGAACCGGTGCAAGGGTTCGATGCGCAGCGCGCGCCGCACCGTGCGTTGCGTTTTCTATTCGAGCGGCTCAACACCGCAGGCCTCGCGCTCGACACACTCTCGATGGGCATGTCTGCCGACCTCGAAGCGGCCATCGCCGAAGGTGCCACCCTGGTGCGCGTCGGCACCGCCATTTTTGGTGAAAGAGAAAAAACCTTATGAAAATCGCATTCATCGGCGGCGGCAACATGGCCACCGCGCTCATTGGCGGCTTGCTCAAGCAAGGCTTCGCCGCCGCAGACATCAGCGCAGTCGAGCCGTTCGAG
>JANOYK010000145.1:0-3421 GCA_031428855.1 Burkholderiales bacterium
CTCGGCGTCCTGGCTCAACATGGTCGAGCGCTTCTTCCGCGATATCACCACCGAGCGCCTGCGCAACGGCGTGTTTCGCAGCGTCCCGGAACTGACTGCGGCCATCAAGGAATATATCGCTGTGCACAACAAAAATCCCAAACCATTTATTTGGACCGCCAAGGCCCATGACATCCTCGCCAAGGTCATGCGCGCCAATCGCCACTTAAGTTCCAAACAGAATGAAGCACTACACTAGTCGAGATCCACCGCGCACACGGGTACTTGTTGCATCAATTCCTGTCTTCGGCCCAAAAAAAGCCCAGGGAGTGCCCGGGCTTTATCGATCCTTCGCCGTGGTTGCGATCAGGAACCCTGCGGCCACACGAATTCGGGACGCAGCCCTGCATGGACCGGACGCCCGTCACTAGGCCTGGTTACGCCGGTCGCGGGGTCATAGAACGCATGGTAGGTCGCGGGCAGGTTTGTTGCGTCATAGCCCATCAGGTTCGGCACCACAACGCGAATGCGCTTCTGCTTGTCGTCCAGCATGATCGGGGTACCGCAGGTTTCGCACACACATAATTCCAGCGGGCCACCCGGATTCTTGGCATTGAACGGCGTGCGTTTCAGGCTGTCGGCACCGGCGACGGCGAGATCGGCGTGATTGAAAAACACCACGTGCGCAGTGGGTTGGCCGGTGACGCCCTTGCACACCGAGCAATGACAGGTGTGGTTGTCGATCGGCTCATGGTCGGAATAGGTTTCATGATGTGCGCATCCGCCTGCGTGTTTGTGTGCCATGTTGCGTCCCCCTTCGATGTTGGTGATGGCTGACAAGACCGAGACCAGAATAGCGCAAATGCCAGCGTAACACCAGCCACAAATTGAAGGCGGAAAGCTAGCATAGCGCTGACACCCCGCTGCGTCAAAGTATCAGAGACAGTGTATTTTCATGGGACGCTAACTGCGGTACAGCCGATCGATGTAACCGGCTCGCTCCAGATCATTGACGAACGAGGCATCACACAAATCCTCAGAGCGAAGGTTTGCCGCAGCCGGATACTCGCCCGAGAACGCGTTCTTCAATCCCGGCAAGTCAGACTCGAAGGTCGGCCGCGGTATCGATCGAAACAGCGGCACGTAGTAAGCATGCAGTGATTCAACCGCTTTGCGATCGTCTATCTGCAAATAGCGCTGGAGTAGCGGAACCGCAAGGTCCGGTCTGGTTTTGAACAGGGCGATAGTCTCGACCGATGCCCTAACAAATCGGGAAACCAGGTCGCGATCGGAAGCGATCAGGTGCCTGGTCGTCACGATTCCACCGGCGCCAATCGGAATGCCTGCGAGGCTATTCCAGCCGAATTCCTTCTGTCCCATGAATCGCAAATCGACGGGCTGTGATTCTTGCACTTGGCCCAGCCATCGCGGTTGGGCTTTTTGCATTCCGGGGGCCGGAAT
The DNA here is from genome assembly GCA_031428855.1 of Burkholderiales bacterium. Lineage (GTDB taxonomy): Bacteria > Pseudomonadota > Gammaproteobacteria > Burkholderiales > JAEUOS01 > CANJDH01. The sequence continues at coordinate 1,441 of JANOYK010000145.1, forward strand.
TGCGGGAGCCGGTTTGATCACCCCGCCTGCACCAGCCTCTCATCACCGAGCGCGAGACGGTCAACCAGCGAGTGTATCAGCGCCAGGGAAAGCTGGTAGCGGCACCCCACGCTGACCTTGTCGAGCGCCTCCTTCTCAAACTCCACCAGCAATACCTCCGTCATGGATTCCACCGTCGCCTGCCGGGGGATGCTGCCCTCCTTGATATAGGACATGTCGCCGACGCATTCGCCGGCATTGAGAACATTCAACAGCCGGCCCTGCTTGGTGACTTTGGCCTGGCCGCTGCCAAGGAAAAACAGGCTGCTGCCGTTCTCCCCCTCTTGCGTGATCATCGTGTGCGACGGCAGCCACGACCATGTTCCGGCATAGACGAGTTCCCATAATTCGGGATCATCAAGGTGGCTGAGCAAGCGGACCGCTTTCAGGGCCACAAATTTTTCGCTGTCGGGAACCACGCTCTGAAAGCGGCTGAGACGCCCGACCTTCGCGATATCCAGGGCCAGATCGGCCCAGGACGGATAGCGCTCCGCCTGCGTCTTCGCCAGCATTCTCAGCAAGATTTCATCCATGTCCGCGCTGATCCCTGGCCGCAGCGAGCTTGGCGCCGCCGGTGTCTCGCGCAGCGTTTTGGCAGCGACTGCGGCAAGCGTAGGCGCCAAAAAGGGGCGATGCCCCGTGAACAACTGGTACAGCACCACGCCGAGTGAAAACATGTCGCTGCTGTAACCGAGCGGATCGCCCCTGATCTGCTCGGGCGACATATAGGTGGGCGAGCCGATGTTGGCGATCTGCGTATCGAGCGACTGGAACAGGTACGCGGCGCCGAAATCCCCGATTTTTATATTGGCGCCACCTACCATCAATAGGTTTGCAGGCTTGAGGTCCCGATGCACGATGCCCTGGCGATAGGCGTAATCGAGCGCACCGCATGACTTGAATGCGATCTGGATCAGGTCCTCCGGCGAGAGCAGGTTCTCGGGCAGGGTATACCGCGTCAGGTCCCCTCCCGCGACGTATTCGATCGCGATGTAGCCGTACTCCTCGGTCACCGAGGCTTCGATTATCGAAGCGATGTGCGGATGCGCAAGCTTGCCGGCGAGGGAGGCCTCGTTCATGAATTGCACGGTCAGTTGCCGGCCGAAATCCGGGTGTTTGATCGCTTCCTGATCCAGCACCTTGAGCGCGACGTTTTCCCCCGAGAAGGTGTCGCGGGCAAGGTAGACCGTGCCTGAGGCACCCCGGCCGAGCGACTTCTCAAGCTGGAATTTTCCGATCTGCTGCATGCTGCCCCCCAAGACCAATCGTCTCACTATAGCGCGGACGCGTCCATCCCTACGCCAGGTCAGCCCCGAACAACCTCAGCCGCAATCCCGATCGAGCGCAGACGCAGTTCCGGGTCAAACACATCCGACACCAGCATGAATTCATTGGCACCTGTCGCTTCTGCCAGCTGGGTGAAACCATCGCGCACGGTCTCAGGCGCGCCGATCACGGCCACAGCCAGAAAGTCGGCGATGGCAGCGCGTTCCTGCGGGTGCAGTTGCGCCAGAAAGTTTTTCACCGGCGGCTGCAGGCGGCCGCGCCGCCCGGTGAGGATGCCGAGGATGCGTTGATAGGTGCTGCTGGCGAGGGTGTCGGCCTCTTCGCCGGTGGGTGCGGCAATCAGCGGCACACCGATCATGGTGTAGGGTTCCTTCAGCACCGCCGAAGGCCGGAACTCTCTGCGGTAGACGCTGAGCGCCTGCATCAGCAGCCCGGGCGCGAAGTGCGACGCGAACGCATAGGGCAAGCCCTGCTCTGCGGCCAGGCGTGCGGAAAACAAACTGGAGCCGAGCAGCCAGATCGGCACGTTTGTATTCGCCCCCGGCATGGCCACCAGGCGCTGGCCCGGCTGCACCGGCCCCAACAAATGCTGCAGTTCGGCCACGTCACGCGGAAAATCTTCTTCGGTCTCGACGCGGTCACGGCGCAAGGCGCG
>JANOYK010000146.1:0-3219 GCA_031428855.1 Burkholderiales bacterium
GGGATGCCATGCCTGGTGGCCGACTCGACCGGGATCAAATCGAGCCCGGTGCCGTTGCGAATCACGCCGATCAGATGGTTGGGCCGGTCAAACAGATCAGCCGGCAATTGCGAGCGCACCAGCAAAATGTCTGCCGTGCCGATCAAACCGTAGAGTGTTTCGGCGCGCGTGTCAGGCGCCACCACCACCTCGGCAACGCCTTCGAGCAGCTTCAAGCCTGCCGCATGCAGCGGCAGCGTACACAGCACCACAGGTTTTGTCATGAGGATGTGCTCTCAGGCGACGCGATAGCGGTCGAGCACTTTGCGGTCGATCTCGATGCCCAGGCCCGGCCCGGACGGCACCGTCACGATGCCCTTGACGGCCAGCAGCGAGGTGGTCGAGAGTTCGTCGCGGAAGGGATTGAAGGTCTGCTCATATTCGAGCATCGGCTCGACCGGCACCAGGCACGGCGGGGTGTACGGCAAGGACGCGAGGAAATGCTGGGTAGCGGCAAGCCCGATGGCGGTACCCCAGGCATGCGGCACGCACTGGATCGAGGAGGCCTGTGCGAGGGCGGCAATTTTTTTGCACTCGGTAATGCCGCCGGCTGCGCACACGTCGGGCTGCACGATGTCCATCGCGCGCTTTTCGATAATGCCGCGAAACCCGAACTTGGTGAATTCATTTTCACCGCCCGCCACTGCCATGTCGAGGCGTTGGCTGATCTCGACGTAACCATCGAGATCTTCCGGCGAAATCGGCTCCTCGAACCAGAAGATGTCGAGCTTCTCAAGCTCGCGGCCGATATTGATTGCCTGCGGCACGTTGTAGCAGTGATTGGCGTCGACCATCAACCGAATGTCCGGGCCGATGGCGTCGCGCACGGCAGCGACGCGGTCCAGATCCTTTTTCATCGAACCCAGGCCAATCTTCATTTTGATCGCCTGGAAGCCGCCCTCCTTGTATTTGAGGGCTTCTTCGACCGCTTCCTCGTTGAGACGGCTCATGTCCTTGAAGTAAAGGCCGGTCGCATAGGCCTGCAGTTTGGTACGAAACGCACCGCCAATCAACTTGTGGAGCGGTTTGTCCACGGCCTTGCCGATGATGTCCCACAGCGCAATGTCGATGCCGCTGATGGAGCAGATCGTCATGCCGGTGAGACCGTAGTCCTTGATCTTGTTGTAGAGCTGCTCCCAGATCACCTCGACATCAAACGGGTCGCGCCCGATCAGATCGGCCTTCAACACTTGATCAATGATGGTGCGGCTCACCGCCGCCGGGCCGTAGCAATCGCCCCAGCCGATGATGCCGTCATCCGTGCGGATTTCGACCACCAACGCATTCTTGGTTTTGTAATACCAGCCACGGGATGAGGTGAACGGCTCGTCCACGTCGACGCGCAATTGATGGGTGATGACTTCGGTGATTTTCATGCGAGCTTCCTGGTGAACCGCATCGTCAGCGTGGCCGGCGGCAAGCTGAAGACGCCGGGGCTTGGCGGAGTTTGGTGGGGTTTGGCGAGGGCAGATCAGTGATTCGGATACGCAGGGCCATTGGCCCACGGAGAAAAGCCTGCGGGGATCAGTATCTTGTTTTCCTGACTCAACACGAGTGGTTGCACCTTGACCATATAGGTTTGCCAGCCGGGGTCAGCGAGCAGCCTGGCACGGCGCACGGTGCGGTCTTGCAAGTCCTGATAGGCCCACAGGTGGATCACCTGATTGAGGACCCCAATATCAGTCGTGAAGTAGCCCACCAGGTTGCCCAGAATCGGCCGCTGGATCGCCAGCCCCTCCGCTTCATACGCTTTGACGTAGGCACCGGCCTTGCCGGGATGACAGGTGTAGGTGCGTTGCTCGACAATCATTCAGCAATCTCCAGTGTCCGCAGACGGACGAACTTGTTTGTAGTGAGTGAAAAAATTCAAGTCCTATATAGCTTTGTAGTATGCTATCGGAACCAACGGCACTTTGTCAAGAAGACTGAAGTTGACTGAAGTCGCGCAGAAGCTGGCACTGGGTGAAGCCCGTCCGCGCTCAACTCGGCACCTCGCTGCGCCGCATACTTCCCTCTCCCGCATACCGCAACCGGCTGCATGACGCCACGCCCTTCCCGCCCACCATGACCCAATCGATCACGCAATGGCTGCCGCTCCGCCTCGCCGCAGCCGGATACGCGGGCCTGCCCAAGTACGTACGGCTGCGCAACGTCCTCGCCGAGGCCATCTCCGACGGCCACCTCGCCGCGGGCGCGCAGTTGCCTCCGGAGGATGCCCTCACCGGGGTCTCGGGCCTCAGCCTCGGCACTGTGCAAAAAGCACTGCGCAGCCTGGTGGACGATGGCCTCGTGTCACGCAAGCAAGGCATGGGCACCTTTGTGACCGCCGCCGATACACCGATGAATGCGCCGCTGCTGCATTGCCGCTTTTTGGGCGACGATGGCAAAACTGCGCTGCCGATTTTTTCGCGCGTGCTGCGCCGCAAAGCTGCTCGCGGCGACGGCGTATGGCGCCAGCATCTACCGGCAGCGGCGCCGGTGTGCATCGAGCGGATTTTTTCAATCAACAACGAGTTTTCGGTGTACACCCATTTGTATGTAGATGCGGCGCGCTTCCCCGCCATCAATCGCCTGCCGCTGGAGGCATTTGACGGCCTTAATTTCAAAAACCTGTTCGCGCGCGATTTTCACCACGCGCCGGCGCGCTTCACCGAGGCCCTGACGATCAACCTGTTTCCGGCATATGTATGCAAAGCACTGCGCGTCAAGCCGGCTACGGCAGGTGGCGTAGTCAACATCATGGCCCATGACCGGCGCGGCGAGCCTCTGTACTTTCAGGATTTGTGGATCCCGCCAAATCACCGGCAATTGCACCTGCTGGGCTAGACGCCCGTTACTTGCTTTTTACTTGCTTGTTACTTCGCCGCCGCCGGAAAGGCCGGCAGTTTGCCGATGTCGCGCGGATCGTGCTGGATGATGACGGTAGCCTTGAGGTTGGCCGCGATCTTCTTGATGCGTTCGAGTGAAGACACGGTATCGCCGCGATGAAAATTGAAAGCCGGCACGCCGTTGCTCTCGTAATTTTCGTGGAAATGCGCGAGGTCACCGAGCATCAAAAAGTTGCCGGCTTCTTTGGTGCGCACCAGCACGCTGTCGTGGCCCGGCGTATGACCAGGGGTGCGCAGAATGATCACAGTGCCGTCGCCGAACACATCCTTGTCGCCGGTCAGCGCTTCGAGC
>JANOYK010000147.1:0-3986 GCA_031428855.1 Burkholderiales bacterium
CCGGACGCACGGTCGAATTCGATGCACGTCATGTGCTGATGCGTCGCCTCGCCGCCTTGCACAAACGGGGCATGGGTTTCGTATCCGGCCTGGAGGTCGAGTTCCATCTGTTCCGGCGCACCCCCGAATCGCTCGGGCCGGGCCATCTGAGTCTGCCCGGCCAGCCCGGCACACCGCCCGCCGTTACCCTGCTCAATCGCGGCTTTCAATATCTGACCGAGTTGCGCTATGACGAACTCGATCCCTTGTTTGAAATTCTGCGCGATGCGTTGCTGCGGCTGGGGCTGCCGCTGCGCACGATGGAAATTGAATTCGGCCCAAGCCAGGTCGAGATGACGCTCGCGCCATTGCCGGGCCATCTCACGGCGGATGCGATGATGTTGTTGCGCAGTTGCGTCAAGCAGGTATGCGCGCGCCACGGCTATCACGCCACCTTTATGTGCCGCCCGGCGATCAAACAGTTGTTTTCGAGCGGCTGGCACTTGCATCAATCGCTGGTGGACGTGGCAACCGGAGCCAATCTACTGACGCCTGCCAATGCCCGCAAACCCTTGTCCCCCAAGGGTTTGCACTGGTTAGCCGGATTGCTCGCGCACGCGCCCGCTGCCACTGCGCTGACCACGCCGACCATCAACGGCTACAAACGTTTTCGCCCGCTCTCGCTCGCGCCGGACCGCATCACCTGGGGGCAGGACAATCGCGGCGTCATGTTGCGCGTGCTGGGCGAAGCCGGTGACCCGGCAACGCGGATTGAAAACCGCGTGGGTGAACCGGCTGCCAATCCTTACCTGTTTCTCGCATCGCAAATCGCATCCGGCCTCGACGGGCTGGAACACGCACGCGAGCCGGGCGCGTCTGCCGATACGCCCTATGCAGACGGCGCGCCGCTGCTGCCGCGCACCTTGCGCGAGGCGCTGACCGCGCTGCGTGCCGATGCCGCCTTCGTTGAAGCGCTGGGAGCGTCCTTCATCGATTATTTTGCGCACATCAAGGAATCTGAAATCCTCCGTGCTGGTGCGGCCATGAACAGCTTAGACGTGACCGATTGGGAGCAGCGTGAATATTTTGAGATGTTCTGAGGTGGCGGGACTGCTGTATGGCACCCCGTCACGGCACCCCGTCACGCCACCCGCCGCCGTTGTGCCAAGCGTAAAATCCTGCTCTGCCTGATGCGGCCCCGCTGGCTCCCGCTGCCCCCGCTCCCGCTCCCGCCCCCGCAGATTCGTCCGCTCCGTTTGCTCTCTCCGTCACGCCTTCGGTGCCATGATCCCCCAGTCATTCATTCAGGATTTGCTCAACCGCGTTGACATTGTTGATGTGGTGGGCAAGCACGTGCAGCTCAAAAAGGGCGGCGCGAACCTGATGGGTCTGTGTCCGTTCCATAACGAAAAATCACCGTCGTTTACGGTCAGCCCGGCCAAGCAGTTCTATCACTGCTTTGGCTGTGGCGTGCATGGCTCGGCCATCGGCTTTTTGATGGAGCATGCGGGCCTGAGCTACGTCGAAGCGATCAAGGATTTGGCGCAGGCAGTGGGGCTGACCGTACCCGACGAGCGCGGCAGCGCGCCGCGCCGCGACGGGCCGGACAGTGCCTCATTGATCGCCATGATGGAGCGCGCCGGGCGCTACTACCGCGACACGCTCAAGACCTCGCCCGACGCAATTACCTATCTGAAACAGCGCGGCCTCACCGGCGAAATCGCGCGTGAGTTCGGGCTCGGCTACGTCGCCGATGAATGGAATGCCCTGCAGCCGGTGTTCGGTGACGAGTACGCGGGCAAGGTGATGCTCGATACGGGTCTGGTGATCGACAGCGAAAAAGGTTCGCGCTACGACCGCTTTCGCGGGCGCGTGATGTTCCCGATCCGCAGCACGCGCGGCGCAGTGATCGGCTTTGGCGGGCGTGTGATTGGCGCGGGCGAGCCGAAATATCTGAATTCGCCCGAGACGCCGCTGTTTGAAAAAGGGCGCGAACTCTACGGGCTGTATGAAGCACGCCAGGCGATCCGCAGCGCCGGCAAGGTGCTGGTGGTGGAGGGCTACATGGACGTGGTGGCGCTGGCGCAAATGGGCGTCGGCTACGTGGTGGCGACGCTCGGCACCGCCTGCACACCGGCGCATGTGCAAAAACTGGTCAAGCAGGCCGATCGCGTGGTGTTCAGTTTTGATGGTGACAGCGCGGGACGGCGCGCGGCCTGGCGTGCGCTTGAAAACAGTCTGGCCCTGACGGCGGATGACAAGTTTTTCGGGTTTTTGTTTTTGCCGGAGCAGCACGACCCCGATACTTACATCCGCGAATTCGGGCGCGATGATTTTGAATCGCTGGTCGATGGCGCGATGCCGCTGTCGCGCTTTCTGGTGCGCGAACTGGTGGCCGAGGGTGATTTGTCGTCGGCCGAAGGGCGCGCCGGGCTGGTCAGTGCCGCCAAGCCGCATTTGCAGCGCATCACCGCGCCCGGCCTGCGTCTGGCCATCGTCAAACAAATTGCCGAGCTGGCCGACATGACGCCGCTCGAGGTCGAGCGCCTGTGCGATCTCAAGGCGCAGGCGTCGTATGTGCGTTTTGCCCCGGCGCGCGCTGCGCGCGCACCGGTGACGCCGCTGGACGAGCACATGCTGCGCCTGCTGGTGCGCGAGCCGCGCCTGGCGCTGCTGGCTGAAACTGAGGAGCAGCGTCATGTTCTGGTGGACGGCTCGCCGGTGCTGGCGATGATTGCTGCCGTGTGCGCCGCGCCGCAACCGGTCTCATCGACCGATCTCGCGGCCATGTTTGCCGATTCCGAAGTGGAACCTTTTTTGCGCAAAGCACTGGTCGAGGAAATGGAAATCGAAAAAGCGCCTGAGATTGTCGAGGCCGAGTTTCGCCATGCACTCAAAACCCTGCGCGACCAATGGCGGCGTGACCGCACCAAAAAAATCATCGCTGAGGAGTGGCACGATCCCGCAGCGCGTTTGGAGTATGCGGCGCTGATGGCCGAAGAGAGCGCTGCCCACGTCAAAGGTGGCGGTTTGAATGGCCCACCGGCGTGTGGCAAGGGCACCGGCACCCCGGAAAATTGACAGAATAATGCTATAATTCAAAGCTTTACTTCAATTGGCGCTGGCACCAATTTTGGCTTGCGCCACCCGTCGTGACCGCGGTCATTAGCTGCTGCGGGAGCGATCTTTTTTCGAGGCAATCGCATGGCCAAGAAAACCGCCCGCACCGTTGAAACCGCCCGCACCGTTGTCACAAAGAAAACCGTTCGCACGGCTGATTCCAAAAAAACCGCTGGTAAACCGGTGGGTAAAACCGCCGGTAAACCTGCCGTTGCCGCACCGGCAGCGGCGCGCAAGCCAGTCTCCAAGAAAGCACCCAAGCCTGTGATCAAAAAAGCTGCGCCGGCCAAGTACGCCGTTCTCAAAAAAACTGCTGCCAAACCGGCCGTTAACCCCCAGATTGACAAAGCTGTTCTGACGCAAGCAGCCAGGCTGGCCGCCGCCAAGGCAGCCCAGTCTGCGGGTATACCGCAGAAGCCGGCCGATGCAAAAAATGGATCGGCCAAACCGGATCCAGCGGCCGCTGCCAAAGCATCCGCCGCAGACGCTGCGGCTCAGCCCGACGCCAATGGCAAGGCACCAAAGAAGAAGAGCGAGCGCTCGGCCCGCAAGGCGCGTGAGCGCATGGAAATGCTGGTCATGCAGCAGGCGCCGACGCCGGAAGATGTCGAGGCGCGCCGCAATAAATTGAAGGCCCTCATCAAGCTCGGCAAAGAGCGCGGCTTTCTCACCTACGCCGAAGTCAACGACCATCTGCCCGACGATGTGGTCGATGCCGAGCAGATCGAAGCCATCATCAGCACCTTCAGCGACATGGGCATCTCGGTCTACGACCAGGCCCCGGATGCTGAAACCCTGTTGCTGAACGAAACCTCTGCCACGGCCGGCTCCGAAGACATCGAAGAAGCGGCCGAAGCGGCCGCCTCGTCGATCGACTCCGAGTTCGG
>JANOYK010000148.1:0-4295 GCA_031428855.1 Burkholderiales bacterium
GCAAAATAGCCATCGGCGTCAGGTTCTATCACCACATCAAAATCTCGTTTCATGGGGTTCTCCACGGGTATCGATGTTCCGAAATGATACGCGTCACTTTGCGGATGCCAACTGCACTCCCAACAACTTGCGCAACCGCGCCGGCGTACACGGCGCTTCCGTCACCTGCACTCCCGCCGCATGCCGGATCGCGCCAAAGATGGCCGGCGCGGTGGCAATCAACGCCGGCTCGCCGACACCCTTGGCACCATACGGTGCAAGCGGTTCCGGGTCTACGATCAGATACGTGGTGATGGGCGGCACGTCGCCAATCACGACGCATTTGATTGAAGACCCGGAACCGCTCGCGCCCTACGGTGCCAAGGGTGTCGGCGAGCCGGCGTTGATTGCCACCGCGCCAGCCATATTTGGCGCGATCCGGCATGCGGCGGGAGTGCAGGTGACGGAAGCGCCGTGTACGCCGGCGCGGTTGCGCAAGTTGTTGAGAGTGCAGTTGGCATCCGCAAAGTGACGCGTATCATTTCGGAACATCGATACCCGTGGAGAACCCCATGAAACGAGATTTTGATGTGGTGATACAACCTGACGCCGATGGCTATTTTGCCGGTTCAGTTCCATCCTGTCCCGGTTGCCACACGCAGGCGAAGTCGCTTGATGCGCTGATGGAACGCATGCGTGAGGCGATTGAGCTTTGGCTGGAGGAAAACGGACAGGCGCAGCAACTTGATTTTGCCGGCGTGCAGCGCGTGCCGGTGACGGTGTGACAACCTGGCCCGCGATCACGGGGCAAGGCACTGAATCACAATGCCAGTCACATTGATGCCATCTGTAAATAGCAGGTAAGTTATACTTGGCAGAATGGTAATACCAACCGAGTGATCCATGAAAACGCTCTCTATCAAAATTCCCGAAAAACTCGACCGCCGTATCGCGCACGAGATTGCGCAACGGCGCACTCCTAAAAGCGTATTTGTGCGCGAAGTGCTGGACTCTTTCTTTGCGGCCGGGAAACCGTCGAAGAAACAGCCAACGGTGCTCGACCTGACACGTGATCTGGCTGGCATGTATCGCGGCGGCCCGAGAGATCTTTCCACCAATCCAAAGCATATGGAGGGGTTTGGCGAGTGACCGGCATTACGATTGTCGACACTGGCCCGATCGTCGCGTACCTGTGTCATGACGATGCCAATCATCAATGGGCGGTTGCAGCATTTGGCGCAGCAGCATCGCCGATGTTGACGTGCGAGGCAGTTATCACGGAGGCTTGTTTCCTGATACGGCGCAGTTTCAAATCTGCCGATGGCGTGATGAACCTTCTTGAGCGGGGCGGAATCAAATTGCAATTCACTCTGGCAGACGAACTGGAGCGGGTGCGCAATTTGATTAAGCGCTATGCGGATACCCCCATGTCACTTGCTGATGCGTGCCTGGTGCGCATGACTGAAATTCACCCGCAAGCGCGCGTGATGACGCTCGATAGCGACTTTAGCGTTTACCGCATGCACGGACGCCAGGCGATCCCGTTGATCGCCCCGCATGCCTAGTGTTGGCGAAACGGCCAATCGGTCATGAAGTCAACTCACGCCGATCCGGATACGGGGATTGAACCATCGCCCCTTGGCTCTGACGCCAAGGGCGGCTCCGGCAAAATCATCTGCAATGCCTGCCCGGTGTTGTGCAACATCAGTGAGGGCCGCAGTGGCGCGTGTGACCGCTATGCGAATGTGCAGGGCGTGTTGACGCGGTGTGACCCGCTGGTGCTGGTGCAACGGGCGGTCGCCGGAGAGCAAGCGCTGGTGCGGCTTGCAGAGGCCGTAGGGCCGGGAGGCGCATGGGACAAGGCTGAGCGGGCAGGGGCTTTGGAAGAACGTGATTCTGTTGCTGAGCATGGCACCGCTGGTGTGACGCGCGGTGCCAGCCCCGCACCCGAACTTTTCATCACCGGCATCGGCTCCACCACCACCTACCCCGACTACAAACCCGCGCCCTTCATCGTCTCAAGCAAACACGCCGGCGTCGATACCGTCACCGTCGTCACTGAAGGCGTATTCAGTTATTGCAGCTTCAAGGTCAAGATCGACACTGACCGCTACATCGGCCCGGAGCAGGCCAGTGTGCGCTGCGAGGGCGAAGTGGTGGGCCATGTCACCACCGCCGAATACGGCTCGCAGATGCTGTCGCTCGGCGGTGTGCATCACCTTACCGGCGGCAGCAAGAAAGAGGGCCGCGTCACCTGCCAGGTGATGATGGAGCTGGGCAACAAGAAGGCGGTGGAGCTGGTGATCGAGGGCGGCTCGACGGTTGTGGTGCAGGCCAACATGCCGCCCATCATCAACGGCGTTACCGAGCGGCGCATGCGGGTCGGCTGCGGCTCGGCCACCATCGGCATTTTTGCGCCGCAGTGGAAAGATCATGTTGATGAGGTGATTGTGGTGGACGACCACATCACCGGCGTGCTGACCGAGCATCAGGCCGGCAAGTACATTGACATGCAACCGTCGGGTATCCGAATTCGCGGCAAACGCTCGACACCGGGGCGTTACTTTCAGGTGGCCAGCCCGGGCATGGGCTGGGGCGGCACTGACATCACCGATCCGCTGGCGATCGTCGAGCGGGTCGATGCCAAAATCGCGCGGCCCGGCATGCGCGTGCTGTTTGTCTCCACCACCGGTGAGGACTATGCCTACTTTGTGCTCGATGACGCGCTGCAGTTCAAGCCGGCCGACATGAGCGAGGCGCTGCGCCGGGTGGTGCTGCGCATCGGCGAGAACTGCGAGCCGGCGCTTTGCACCGTGCTGTTCCTCGGCGGCGCCGGCGGCTCGCTGCGCGCGGGGGTGACGGACAACCCGATAGCGCTGACCCGCTCGATCAAGAACCTGCTCACCAACGTCACCGCCGGCGGCGCGCCGGCCTACATCTGGCCTGGCGGCGGCATCATGATGATGGTCGATGTCGCGCGCATGCCGGACAACGCGTTCGGCTATGTGCCGACGCCGGCCATCGTCGCGCCAATCGAATTCACCATGAAGCTGGCCGACTACGCGGCGCTCGGCGGCTACATCGAGCGGGTGCGGCAACTGGACGATGTGCTGGCGCGCGAGAAGGTGCAGTTGCAAGCGCAGGACGCGCGCAACCCGTGGCCGTTGCAGTTGCCCCCAACAACCGCAGCAACCCCCGCATCCCCGGTGGCCCCGGCGCGAGAGACCTGATGCACGCCAGCCGCCGCGCGCTCGACGCACGCCGCCAGCATTGGCAACACGGGCCGATTGATCTGGTGATCGAGGCCTGGGGCGATGCGGCTGCGCTGGCGCGCGCGTATACGGCGGCGTGGTCGCGGTTTGAACAGGTGTTGCCGGAACTGGTGAGTGAACTGGCTCTGCTGCGCACGCCGGTGGCTGCGGGTGTGCCGGGTGACGTGACAGCGGCGCTGCGCGGCCCGGTGGCGCAGCGCATGCTCGCTGCGTGCCAGCCGCACGCGGCGCAATTCATCACACCGATGGCCGCAGTGGCGGGCGCAGTGGCCGATGAAATAGGCGCATTTTTTGCCGCCGAGCCCGGCGTGTACAAGGCTTACGTCAACAATGGTGGCGACATTGCCTTGCATCTGCGCCAAGGCGAGTCGCTCACCATTGGCATCATTGCGCACCCGCAACCATCGCTGCAAACCGGTGATGTCACCATCACATCAGCCATGTCCGCGCGCGGCATTGCCACCAGCGGCTGGCGTGGCCGCAGTTTCAGCCTTGGTATCGCCGATAGCGTGACCGTGCTGGCCGCCAACGCAGCGGCGGCCGATGCGGCAGCGACCATGATCGCCAACGCCGTCAATCTCGATCATCCCGCCATCGGGCGCGCGCCAGCCAATACGCGCAAGGACGACACCGATCTTGGCGCGCGTCTGGTGACAGTGCAGGTGCCGCCGCTGGCGCGCGGGCAGGTATTGCAGGCGCTTGAGGCGGGCATGGTGGCGGCGCGTGCCTGCCAGAGGCGTGGACTGATTGATTCGGCCTTGTTGTTGTTGCAGGGTGAGGCGATGCAATTGGAAGGCGCGGAAAACGCGGAAAACGCGGAAAACGCGGAAGGCGCGGAAGGCGCGGAAGGCGCGGAAGGCGCGCCATCGCTTCGCCCAGCGCTTAAACTTGCCGCCTGAGAGGGAATAACCATGGTGATGAAAACCGCACGTGGGTTGACGCAAAGTGTGACCCGCACTGCCGCCAGGCAAGCGGCGCGCAGCGCCAGCGGTTTTGCCGCAGACGTGGCGAGCAAGATGTTGTCAGACATGGGCGCGCGCATGA
>JANOYK010000149.1:0-2315 GCA_031428855.1 Burkholderiales bacterium
GTGGCCAATTTCGTATTGCCCTGCCGTCACGATCACCGGTGAGCCGGAAAACTTGGCACTGTAGAGCGCGCCCATCGCATGTCCCAGACCCGGTGTGCAATGCAGATTGACGGCGGAGAGCTTGCCGGTGGCGCGCGAGAAACCGTCAGCCATCGCCATCACCACTGACTCCTGCAGGCCGAGCACGTAGCGCAGTTGCGGGAATTTGGAGATCACTTCCATCACCGGCAGCTCGGTGGTACCGGGGTTGCCGAACAGATGGGTGACGCCTTCGTCGATCAGGAGTTGCAGAAAGGCCGAGCGGCCATTGATGCGTTGTTTTGCCATGATGGGGTGCCGGTGAAGGGGGCTGGTGAAGGGGAGCGGTGATGGGGTGCTGGTTGGAGGGCGGGTTCGGGTGCTGATTCGGAGGCTGATGATGCGGCGACGGGTTGGCGCGTGCAGCCACCAGCATCTTACCCGCGCCGGTTTGCCCCCGGAAATGTTGCGGTAAAGTTCGCCTGTTTTTCGCGCAGCCGTCAGGCCAACACCCCGCACCGGAGACCCGCATGAAACCCTTCGTATCCGCTCTCATGGCAGGCGCAGTGGCGCTCGCGCTGTGCCATCCCGCCGCAGCGCGCATCACGCGCATCGTGATCGATGAAACCGTTTCGCTTGGCACCCCGGCCGGCGCACCCGCACCGGCCATCGCCTACGAGCAAGTGGCCGGTCGCGCCTTCGGCGAGCTTGACCCCAAGCTGCCCGGCAACGCCATCATTCAAGACATCGAGCTGGCCAAAGATGCGGATGGCAAGGTGCGTTATGTCACCTCGTTCGTGATTTACAAGCCGGTCGACATGACCAAGGCCAGCGGCATGCTGTGGCATGACGTGCCGAACCGCGCGCGTGTGCCGGCCTTCGCGCCGCAAGAGCGCGCCTTGGGTGACATCATGCTGGCGAGCGGCTGGCAGGGTGATAACGTCGGCTGGACCGCGGTGCGCCCCAAGGCCAGCGCAGCGGGCATGCAATTCATTGACGTGCCGGTGGCGCGCGGGCCTGGCGGCGCGCCTGTCACAGGGCAGGTGTTCGGCCGCATCGCCAACCGCTCGGGCAAGGCGTCGCAGCCCTTGATCGTGCTGTTCAACCCGGTGCCGTACAAACCGGTGAGCCTGGATCCAAGCAAGGCGAAGCTGGTGTCGCGTGGCGGCGAGAACCAGCGTGGTGAAGTATTTGATGAAGTCACGATTGCCCCCGCCGACTGGGCCTGGGCCAAATGCGATGCCAACAATCCCTTCCCTGGCACTCCCGACGCCACCCAGATTTGTTTGAAGAACGGCTTCGATGCAGCGCGCCTGTATCAGGTGGTGTTCACTGCGGCTGACCCATATGTGCTCGGCGTCGGATTCGCGGCGTGGCGTGACGTGGCCGCATTTTTCAGGAAGGCCGCAGCCGACGATAGCGGCACGCCGAACCCCATCGCCAAATCGGTCACGCACAGCATCACGCGCGGTGTGTCGCAATCGGGCAATTTTTTGCGCGGCTGGCTGCACCTCGGTTTCAACCGGGCCGAAGATGGCAGCATGGTGCATGACGGTATGTGGCCGATCATCGCGGGGCGGCGCGTGGCACTCAACTTCCGCTGGGCCCAGCCGGATGGCGCGCTCGAGTTGTACCAGGCCGGCAGCGAAGGCCCGCAGTGGTGGCTGCCGCATCCGGACCCGGTGCGCGGCCATCCGTCAGCCGGGATTCTCGACCGCTGCACTGCCACGCGCACCTGCCCCAAAGTGATTGAGCATTTCGGCTCGGCCGAAGTGTGGGCCTTGAAGCTCACGCCCGAGTGGGTCGGCGCGGATGCCAAGGCGGATTTGCCGCTGCCGGACAGCGTACGCCGCTACTACATCGCCAGCACCACCCACGGCGGTGGCGCGGGCGGGTTCGACACCAGCCTGCCCGGCGTCGGCCTGCCCAAGACTGGCGTCACCTGCCCCGGCAACAATTTTGGCACCGGCGTGTTGCCGGCCAATCCGCTGCCACACACGCATACCGTGAACGCACTGCGCGTGCATTTTCGCAATTGGGTGATGCGCGGCACCGCGCCGCCGCCGAGCCGTTACCCCACGCTTGCCGCCGGGCAGTTGGCCGAGGCGCACAAAGCGGCCATCGGTTTCCCGACGCTGCCGGGCCTGCGCGCCACCGTGCCCGAGCCGGGCTTCATCATGCCGGTGCATGACTATGACTGGGGGCCGCAGTTCAACGCGCTCGATGGTTCGGGCATCGTGTCGAACGCGCCGCCGCCGATCAAACAGGTGCTCAAAATGCTCGCGCCCAAAGTGGAT